>NZ_JBEGDB010000039.1:0-47012 GCF_043638955.1 Bradyrhizobium sp. 31Argb
GTGGTCCTACCCCCGTGCTTTTTGTTGCACGGGACCCATGGGTGCAACCGGCACCCGGCTTTCCCTGCGCCCTCTATTCGATGAGAGGGCGGAAAGTGATGCAAAGCTCGGACGCAATGCGCCGCGAGAATGCGGACTCACATCCCTCACGCTGTTTGAATCAAACGTAGGATGGGTAGAGCGAAGCGAAACCCATCGCGATGAAGCAAGCGGCGTGAATGATGGGTTTCGCTCCCGCTCTACCCATCCTACGATCCTGCGCCGGCGTCGTAGGGTGGGCAAAGCGAAGCGTGCCCACCATTACGAGCGGAGTGCTGATGGTGGGCACGCTGCGCTTTGCCCACCCTACAATCTGAATCGGAATTTCCCCTCGCGCCGGGCACGAGCGAGGATGTGTTAGCGGGCTATTACAATTGGCGCTGTCATCTGCACGCGCTGCACACTTTGCTTGGCGCGCCGCACAAATTCAGGAACGTCCAAGCTGACGCGCAATTCATCATTGACGCATTGCTGCCCGCGCGTGATGTGATGAGAGCTTGAGCATCGCGGCTGCTGTCAACAACGAGCAGCGAGAGAAAGAATGACTCGCTTCGACGGAGTCGTTGATTGCCTTCTTTTCGGCAGAGTTCCGGCGCTCATTTGCACCGGGTCTGAATTCAAGCTCGGTGTTACACCTCAACCCAAGATGGAACTCGAGATGCACCATCCAGACCAGACACGTCGTTCGCTTCTGAAGGTTCTTGCCACCGGCGCCTGCGTTGCGGCCACCGGGCCTGCTGCGGCGCAAGAGGATCAGCCCGGCAGCAACGAGCGGCCGAAGAAAGGCGATCTCCTCGTTCTCTCCGAAGGAGACCGCGCCGGCCAAGTCATCAAGTCCGACGATCTCAAGCCAGGCGGCCCGCCGGTACGCGCCTGGCCGAAGGATCCCGCCACCTCGGTGGTCCGCAAAGGTTCGCGTTTGAATGAAGTGCTTGTCATCAGGCTAAATCCCGATGAACTCGATGATGACACGCGCGCGCGTTCGGCCGACGGCATCGTCGCCTATTCAGTGATCTGCGCGCATGCCGGATGTCCGATCACCGGCTGGGTGAAGGCGGCCGAAAGCGACGAGAAGGTCCTCAAGTGTTTTTGCCACAATTCCGAATATGACCCGCGGCACAGCGCGGACGTCGTGTTCGGGCCGGCAACCCGTCGTCTGGCGGCGCTTCCGTTGGCTCTCACTGACGGTTCGCTCGCCGTGTCTGCGGCGTTCGTAGGAAAGGTAGGTGTTTGAGGAAGGATCAGGCAACGCGATCGAATTGGGTTTATACAACCAAAAGTGGTGAAGATCGTAAATGAAAAACAGAGCAGGGAGGTAGCATCTAATGAGCAGGAAACAATGGCTTCTCACGAGTGCAGCGGCGTTCGCGTGCCTTGTCTCAACCGCCGCAGTGGCCGGCCCGATCGAGAATTACAGCCCGGTGACCTCGGCGCGTCTCGAAAATCCCGAGCCGGGCAACTGGATGCTGTATCGGCGGACCTATGACGGGCAGGGCTATAGCCCGCTCGAGCAGATCAACGCCTCGAACGTCAAGAGCCTGACCCCGGTATGGACCTTCTCCACCGGCGTGATCGAAGGCCACGAGGCGCCGCCGATCGTCAACAACGGCGTGATGTTCGTTGCAACCCCGATGGGGCAGGTGATCGCGCTCAACGCCAAGACCGGCGACGAATATTGGCGCTACAAGCGGCAGCTTCCGGAAGACCTGTTCCAGTTGCATCCGACCAGCCGCGGCGTCGGCCTGTGGCAGGACAAGCTCTATCTCGCCACGACGGATGACCATGTGGTCGCGCTCGATGCCAAGAGCGGCAAGGTGGTCTGGGATACGAAGGTGCAGGACTACAAGAAGGGCCAGTACATGACCCTGATGCCGTTGGTGTCGACGGTAAGGTTATCGTCGGCGGTTCTGGCGGCGAGTTCGGCGTTCGCGGTTATGTCGTCGCCTACGACGCCAACAACGGCAAGGAATTGTGGCGCACCTTCACCATTCCCGCACCCGGCGAGCCCGGCAGCGAGACGTGGAGCGGCGACGACTGGAAGACCGGCGGCGGATCGGCCCGGATGACCGGCAATTACGACAAGGACACCAAGACGGTCTATTGGGGCGTCGGCAACGCCGCGCCATGGCCCGGCTCGGCGCATGCCGGCGACAATCTCTACACCAGCTCCGTGCTGGCGCTCGACCCGGACACCGGCAAAATCAAGACCCACTTCCAGTATCACCAGAACGATTCCTGGGACTGGGACGAGGTCGAGGCGCCGATCCTGGTCAACCTGGAACGGGAAGGCCGTCCGTTCAAGGCGCTCATTCATCCCGGACGCGATGCGATCTTCTGGATCCTGGAAGCGAAGCCCGAACAGATCAATTACGTCAGCGGCTGGCCGTTCGTGTACACCAATGTCTGGAAAGGCATCGAGAAGGAGACCGGCAGGCCGATCGTCGATCCCGAGCACAAGCCGGTGCTCGGCAAGCGGGTCGAATTCTGTCCGTCACTGTGGGGCGGCAAGGATTGGCCGTCGGCGGCCTATAGCCAGAAGACCAAGCTCGTCTACGTTCCCGCCAACGAGAATTTCTGCGGCGGCTTCTCCGGCGAGAAAACACCGCTGGTTCCCGGCCAGCTCTGGCTCGGCACCAAGCCGGAGGACATCGGTCTGACGGTGCGCCCGGGCGCCACTCACATGGGCGAGTTGCAGGCCTGGGATCCGGCCACCGGCAAGAAGGCCTGGTCGCACACCTTCCCGAAATCGCAACTGTTCGGTTCGGTGTTGGCGACCGCGGGCGATCTGGTCTTTGCCGGCGGGACCAACGATCGTAACTTCCGCGCCTTCGATGCCAAGAGCGGCGAACTGCTGTGGGAGCAGAAGACCAATTCCGGCATCATGGGCATGCCGATGTCCTATGAGGTCGACGGCACGCAATATATCGCGATCCAGTCGGGCTGGGGCGTCGATGCGCAGCGCATCCAGGATGCCTTGGCCACCCAGAATGTCGGCGTGGAGAACAACGTGCCCCAGGGCGGCGTCGTCTGGGTGTTTGCGGTCAAGAAATAGCGACGCGCAGGACAGCCAGCAAAAAAGAGCGGCGGACCGAAAGGTCCGCCGCTCTTCTTTAGGGATCAGTTGATCGATGAACTGCTTGCGTTCGGCCTTACGCCTCCAGTTGCTTGCCGATCGGCATCGCGCGGATGCGTTTTCCGGTCGCGGCGAAGATCGCGTTGATCAGCGCCGGCGCGAATGGCGGCACGCCGGGTTCACCGACACCGCTCGGCGGCGTATCGGGGCTGGCGGGCGGCACGATGTAGACATTGGTCACGGCAGGGGATTCGTCGATCCGGATCACCGGGTAATCGTCGAAATTGCCCTGCTGCACCTTGCCGTCCTTGAAGGTGACCTCGCCGTACTTGGCGAGGCTCAGGCCCATGATCGCCGCGCCCTCGATCTGCGACTGGATGCGCTCGGGGTTGACGTAGGTGCCGCAGTCGATCGCGGTGTCGACCCGCGGCACCGTCAGCTTGCCCTTGTCGTCGACAGCCACCTCGACGATGGTCGCGATGTAGCTGACGAAGCTCCTGTGCACCGCGATGCCGAGGCCATGGCCCTTGGGCACCGAGCGTCCCCAGCCGCCCTTGTCGGCAACCAGTTCGACCACCTTGCGCAGCCGCGCGGTGTCGATCGGGTAGCTGTCATAGGGCTCGCCATAGTTCCAGGGATCCTTCACCGAGGAAAGATTGACGATCCGCGGCGAACCGATCAGCTCCAGCAGCATATCCTTCGGATCGCGGTTGGTGGCTTGGGCAATTTCGGCGACCATGGACTGCACCGCGAAGGCGCGCGGGATGTTCGACACCGACCGGAACCAGCCGATGCGGGTATGCGCGGCCGCTTCCGGATTCTCGCACTGCAGGTTGGCGATCTCGAACGGGTTGTCGATCAATCCCATGCCGAGCTCGAACGGCGCCTGGTGGACGGTCCCGGCGGCGAACGTGGAGGCGATGGACGGGGCCACGCTGCGATGGCGCCAGGCGATCACCTTGCCACTCTTGTCGAGGCCCGCCTCGATCCGCTCGACGGACACCGTGTGCAGGAAGTCGTGGCGCACGTCGTCTTCGCGCGTCCACTGCACCTTCACGGGCACCCCGAGCTCTTTCGAGAGCAGCGCGGCCTCAAGCGCGAAGTCGCATTTCGACTTCCGCCCGAAACCGCCGCCGAGCAGCGTGACGTTGACGGTCACGTTCTCCTCGGGGATGCCGAGCGTCTTGGCGACGTCCTCGCGCGTTCCGCCCGGGCTCTGCACGGGAGCCCAGACCTCCGCCTTGTCACCTTTGACGTTGGCGACCGCGACCGGCGGCTCCATGCTGGCATGGGCGAAATGCGGCAGGTAGTACTCGCCGACGATGACCTTGTCGGCGCTCTTCAACGCCGCCTCGACATCGCCCTCCTTGCGCACGATGAGGCCTGGCTTGCGCGCGGCCGCCTCGAGCTCGGCGCGATAGGCGACCGAGTCGTATTTGGCATTGGCGCCGTCGTCCCAGGTCACCTTCAGCGCGTTGCAGCCCTTGATCGCCGCGCCGGTGTTGCGTGCGATCACGGCCACGCCGCCGAGCGGCTGGAATTTCGACGGCCACGGCCATCCCTTCACTTCCATCACCTTCTCGACGCCGGAGACCTTCAGCGCGTCGGCGGGATCGAAGGAGACGAGCTTGCCGCCGGTCACCGGCGGACGCGCGATGATCGCATATTTCATGCCGGGCAGCCGTACGTCGCCGCCATAATGAGCGGCACCGGTCGTGATGTCGTGGAGGTCGACGATGCCAATCTCGCCCTTGCCGAGATAGCGGAAGTCCTTCGGGTTCTTCAGCTTCAGGCCTTCAACGCTCGGCACCGACTCCTTGGCCGCATCGGCGGCCAATTCGCCAAAGCCGAGCTTGCGTCCGCTCGCGCTATGGACGACTTCGTGATTGACGGCCTTTACCTCGGCTGCCGGCACGCCCCAACGTTTTGCGGCGGCCTGCTCGAGCATAGTGCGGGCCGAGGCGCCGATCTGGCGCATCGGGATCAGATAGTGCCGCGTGCTACGCGAGCCGTCGGTATCCTGGTTGCCGAAGTTGACTTCGTCGCCGTGCGCCTGCTGGACGCGAACGCGCGACCAGTCGGCTTCCAGCTCTTCGGCGACGATCATGGGCAGGCTGGTGCGCACGCCGGTTCCCATCTCGGCACGGTGCGCGACGATCGTGACCATGCCATCCGGCGCGATCGAGACGAAGACGCGCGGGTCGACCACAGTACCGTGCGGCATCTTCCCCGCGCCGGTCTCGTAGGCAAAGCTCGGACGTATCATCACGGGCGCAGCGAGCACGAACCCGCCGGCCAGCCCCAAGGTCTTCAGGATACTGCGCCGCGAAACGTTCTCGATCTTGATGTGCTTCTCGAAACCACGAAGCCTGCTGGGATTGGTGAGGATATTCATGTCACACCCCCGTCGATGCGAGATGAACCGCGTTCTCGATCCGCTGGTAGCAGCCGCAGCGGCAGATGTTGCCGGACATGGCCTCGCGGATCTGGTCGTGCGACGGTTTTGGATTGTCCGTCAACAGCGCGGCGGCCTGCATGATCTGGCCGGCCTGGCAATAGCCGCATTGCGGCACGTTGACCTGGCGCCAAGCCTTCTGCACCGGGTGATCACCGGTCGGATGCAGGCCCTCGATGGTGGTGACCTCGCGTCCGGCCGCATCCGAAACCGAGGTGATGCAGGCGCGCACCGCCTGCTTATCGATGATCACGGTGCAGGAGCCGCACAGCGCCTGACCACAACCGAATTTGGTGCCGGTGAGCCCTATTTCGTCACGGATGAACCAGAGTAGCGGAAGATCGGGATCGCCATCCCAATTCTGTTCCTGACCATTAATCTTCAACTTGACCATGATCGTCCCTCGCTCTTCTTAAGCTGTTGATGTTTCCAGGCCACGAACGAGAACATATTTCTCCCTACGCTCGCGACCACTCCTGGGTCTCGTACGGCGGGCCGGTCCTTTGGAGATGCTTAAGGGGAGCCCGTTGCACGCTCGGTAGTCCGTGTCCGGCTGCTCCTTTGCTATGTTCAAATGAAATGCGCCGCCCGCGCGCATCGGGAAAAACAAATGCTACCAGAAACCGATGCGACAGTGACTTCACACCCCGGTGTTCTGCATTTGCCGTTTGTCAAAAGCGGGGCCGACCGTCGATGATATGAGATCGTCAGGATATTTTTGCAAACGCGGCCGGCGAAAATGCACCGCCGCCGGGCAGGCGCGGATCGGGAAAAGGCGGAATTGACCTATTCACGGAAGCAATATGAAGGATAGGCGCGTGCGGCTAAATGCTGCGGTGCGGGCGCGAATGGCACCGCTGGCGGTCGAGCACCGCCAGCGGGAGCGCGGGCAAATCAGGCAGCCTTGTTAAGCGGCCTTGGATTTCGCCACGTGGGTCGCGATCGCATCCATCAATGCCGGCGACAGGCAGTCATAGGGCTCGAGTCCCAATTCCTTTAGCCGGCCGCGGATCGCCGGCATGTCCTCCGGCTTGGCGCCGGACTCGATCACCGACGAGACGAACGCAGCAAATCCCGGCGCCGCCGAGCCGCTTTCCTCGAACAGCTCGGGATGGATGAAGTCGAGGCCATAGAACGGATGCGCCTTGTTTTCGATCCGCCCGTACATATGCGTGCCGCAGTCCTTGCAGGCATAGCGCTGGATCACGGCCGCGGGGTCGACGACCTGCAGCTTGTCGCCATTTTCCAGGACCGTCAGATTCTGTCTCGGCACCACCGCAACGACCGAGAACATCGCTCCTTCCGGCTTCCAGCATTTGGTGCAGCCACAGGCGTGGTTATGGGCGACGTCGCCCTTGATCGCCACTTTCACCGGTCGGTCCGTGCACTCGCAGACCAGCGTGCCGCCGGCAAAGCTGCCGGAGCCCTTCTGGACGCCGTTGTCAATCGACGGGTGGAGATGAACAGTCATGGGTCAATCCTCCTAGTGTTTGACACGTTGATTCTGGAACGGGACATCGTGATCCCGTTCCACCTTTTGCTGGAGCATGACCCTTCCGGGGAGCCGGGTCCGCTTCCGCCGACGCGGCCCTCCGGATTCGGATCACGCCCTAGTAGACGACGACCGAACGGATCGACTTGCCCTCGTGCATCAAGTCGAATCCCTTGTTGATTTCCTCGAGCTTGAGCACGTGGGTGATCATTGGATCGATCTGGATCTTTCCGTTCATGTACCAGTCGACGACTTTCGGCGTGTCGGTGCGGCCGCGCGCGCCGCCGAAGGCCGTGCCCTTCCAGACCCGTCCAGTGACGAGCTGGAACGGCCGGGTGGCGATCTCCTTGCCGGATTCCGCAACGCCGATGATCACGGAGACGCCCCAGCCGCGGTGGCAGGCTTCCAGCGCCTGGCGCATCACATTGGTGTTGCCGGTGCAGTCGAAGGTGTAATCGGCGCCGCCTTCGGTGAGTCCGACCAGGTGCTGGACGATATCGCCGCCGACTTTCGTCGGATTGACGAAATGCGTCATGCCGAAGCGGCGGCCCCAATCTTCCTTGGAGTCGTTGATGTCGACGCCGATGATCTTGTCCGCGCCAACCATCTTGGCGCCCTGGATCACATTGAGCCCGATGCCGCCGAGGCCGAACACCACGACGTTGGAGCCTGGCGTGACCTTGGCGGTGTTGACCACGGCGCCGACGCCGGTGGTCACGCCGCAGCCGACATAGCAGCTCTTGTCGAACGGGGCGTCCTCGCGGATCTTCGCCACCGCGATCTCCGGCAGCACCGTGTAGTTCGAGAAGGTCGAGCAGCCCATATAGTGGTAGATGGTCTTGCCCTTGTAGCTGAAGCGCGAAGTACCGTCCGGCATCACGCCCTTGCCCTGGGTGGCGCGGATCGCGGTGCAGAGGTTGGTCTTCTGGCTCAGGCAGCTTTTGCACTGCCGGCATTCGGGCGTGTAGAGCGGGATCACGTGATCGCCCGGCTTCACCGAGGTCACGCCCGCACCGACCTCGCGGACGATGCCGGCGCCCTCATGGCCGAGGATGGAAGGGAAGATTCCCTCACTGTCGAAGCCGTCAAGCGTGTAGGCATCGGTATGACAGATGCCGGTCGCCTTGATCTCGACCAGGACTTCACCGGCCTTCGGGCCTTCCAGGTCGAGCTCGACGATCTCAAGCGGCTTCTTGGCTTCGAATGCGACGGCAGCGCGTGTCTTCATGTTGATCTCTCCGTAAAGCGTGTTGTCGCCCGCGCTCCGCAGCTTCAGTTCTTGCCCATGCAGGACTCTTCCGCCTGCTTATAGGCGGCGGGCTTCTCTTCATGCTTTGCGGGGCGTACGCGCCCCGCCGCGTCATTCGCGCGGGCGCGCAGGTAGACATAGAGGTCGTCCATGTAGCAGGCGACGTTTGGATTGTCACCGAACGCCGGCATGACATTTTCCTGTGCGGTACTGATGTTCTTGCGGCCGCTGGCGACGACGCCGAGGAAATCGGCATAACTCATAGTCTTCAGCGAACTCGCCAGTGCCGGTGCATAGGTCGAACCCATGCCGTCCGGGCCATGGCAGACATGGCACTCCGAATGATAGCGCCGGTATCCGGAGTAGGTGTACCAATCTACCGCTCCGTCGGCTGCGACCTTGAAGGTCGGGTTACCTTCCTTGTCCAGATATTTGCCGTTCTCTTCCTTCACGGCGGTCGGATCGACCGCATCGTCGGCAAAGGCGAATCCTCCAGATACGGCGATGATCATCGCCGCAACTACAAACCAGCTTTTACGCAAGAGCATGTCCTCAAGATCAGATACAGGCAAAACCGGCGCGTGGATGGTCCACGCGCCGGAACGACGTTCGGCTCACTGCGGGAGGGAGAACACGGTGAGCGTTCCGCCGAGGGCGGTATAGTTGCTCAGCGCCGCGTAGCCGCCGACTGCGCCCAGACCGGCAGTCGGATCGGTCAGGCCGGCAGCAAGGCCGATGCCCGCCCAGCCGCCAACACCGGACAGCACGGCCACGTACTGCTTGCCACCCTGCTCATAGGTCGTGACGTTGCCGATGATGCCGGAGGGAGTCTTGAACTTGTAGAGCTCCTTTCCGGTCTTGGCGTCGACCGCCTTGAGATAGCCTTCGAGCGTGCCGTAGAACACCACGCCGCCGGCGGTCGCAAGCGCGCCTGACCAGACCGAGAACTGCTCCTTGTTCGACCAGACGATCTTTCCGGTCTTGTTGTCCCAGGCGATGAAGTTGCCCATGTGGGACTCGCCGGGAGGCGGATACATCGAGAGCGTCGCGCCGACATAGGGCTGACCCGCGGTGTAGCTCACCTTGAACGGCTCATAGTCCATGCAGACGTGGTTGGTCGGCACGTAGAACAGTTGCGTCTCCGGCGAGTAGGCTGCCGGCTGCTCGTCCTTGGTGCCGAGCGCGGCCGGGCAGATGCCCTTGACGTTGACATCCTCGCCCTGCTTGTCGGTCGAATATTGGTCGAGGACCTTCGGCCGGCCATAGGTCGGCGAGCTCTTGTTCATATCGACGCCGCTGGTCCAGTTGACCTTCGGGTCGAACTTCTCGGCGACGAGCAATTCGCCGTTGGTGCGATCGAGCGTATAACCAATGCCGTTACGATCGAAATGCGTCAACAGCTTGCGCTCCTGGCCGTTGAAGGGCTGGTCGGTCAGGATCATCTCGTTGACGCCGTCATAGTCCCATTCGTCATGGGGGGTCATCTGATAGACCCATTTGGCCGTGCCGTTATCCGGGTTGCGCGCGAAGATGGTCATTGACCATTTGTTGTCGCCGGGACGCTGCTTCGGGTTCCAGGTCGATGGATTGCCCGAGCCGTAATAGACGAGGTCGAGCGACGGATCGTAGGCTAGCCAGCCCCAGGTGCAGCCGCCGCCGACTTTCCACTGGTCGCCCTGCCAGGTCTTGAGGCTCGAGTCCTTGCCGACCGGCTTGCCGAGAGCGGTGGTCTTCTCGGGATCGACCATGATCTGGTCGTCAGGTCCTTCGGAGAAGGCACGCCAGACTTGCTTGCCGCTCTTGGTGTCGTAGGCGGTGAGGTGGCACTGCACGCCGAACTCGCCGCCGGAGATGCCGACCAGGACCTTGTCCTTCACGACCATTGGGGCGGAGGTGCCCGTCTGCCCCTTGCCGGGATCGCCGTTCTTGGCGGTCCAGTCCACCTTGCCGGTCTTGGCATCGAGCGCCACCAGCGTGGTGTCGGCCTGGTGCAGGAAGATCTTGCCGTCGCCATAGGCCAGGCCGCGATTCACCGTATCGCAGCACATGACCGGGATCACGTTCGGATCCTGCTTCGGCTCGTACCTCCAGACGATCTTGTTGTCCTGCGACAGGTCAAGCGCGTAGACCTTGTTCGGGAAGGGCGTGTGCACGTACATCATGTTGCCGATGATCAGCGGCCCGCCCTCGTGGCCACGCAGCACGCCGGTCGAAAATGTCCAGGCGACCTGCAACTTTCCGACGTTCGAGGCGTTGATTTGATTCAGCTTCGAGTAGCGCGTATTGGCATAGTCGCCCGTCGGCATAACCCAGTCCTTCGGGTTTTGCGCCATCTTGCTGAGTTCTTCATTGGCACTGGCAATACCTCCGCCTAACGCCGCCACGGCGCCGAGAGAGGTCGCGATTAGCACCTTGCGCATAGTGATTTCCTCCCAATGATGACCTTCCGCTTTCCATCGAAACGGCCCATTTTTTTGGTTCCTCCTCCTATCCCCTTCGTTGACGCGCGACTTGCCCAAGAGAGAAGGGCGGCTTGCTCAGAAGTGAAACTCGAAGAACTTTTTTGCTTGCAGTGCAGTGCGGTGGCGCGCCGGCGTGACGCCGGCCGCGGGCGCACGAGACTGATTTTCCTTGACGGCACTTGAAGTAAAGTCGAGGATTAACCCTCTAGGTTGTCAGGAGGAACGCTGCTCAGGGGTCAAAGACCGCATTAAGATTGAGGTAACGGTACTTCACGGTGACCAAAGCCTCTTGCGGCGAGCAGTCACGCTTTCATCTCGAATCGGTGGCTGGATATGCCCGATACCGTCCGTTCGCTCACTACCTCCGGATTGACGCCGAAGAAGCAGGTTCAATGTTGGACAGACGCACTGACCGATCTATGCGGCCGGTTTGATGTCGATCCGATGGACGCCTCGTCGCTCGAGGCACGGGTCAACTACACCACAGTCTCGCGGCTGAAACTCTGCCAAATCGAGGTGAGTCAGCACCGTATCGCACATGTGAACGCGCGCTCGAAACTGAGCGACCATCCCTATATCAAGATCCTGTTCCAGACCCACGGCATCTCCTATTTCGAGCAGGATGGCCGCCATTTCGAGCTCGTTCCCGGCGATTGCCTCGCCTACGACGTTTCCAGCCCACACACCATCATCAGCCCGTCGCTGACGCGGCATGAGGTCGTGATCGTACCGAAGGCGCTGTTGCAGGAGCGCGGTTTCCGTTCGGCGCGGATGCCGGCCTGCAAGCTCTCGGCCCGCAGCGGCACCGGCCGCATCGCCTACGATTTCGTGCATGCGGCTTTTTCCGAGGCGAGTCGATTGTCCCCCTACAATGCGATGGGCGTCGCCGATTCGTTGATCGATCTGTTGCTGTTGCCGCTGCGTGAAGCCGAGACGACGTTCAATCATGGCGGTGCGGAGGCGACCTATATCCGTGCGCAGTTCTTCATCCGCGAACACCTGCGCGATCCGGATCTCTCCATCGACCAGATCTCGACCGCGCTAGGTTGCACCAAACGCTACCTGCACATGCTGTTCAGCGAGCGCGGCATGACCGTGAGCGACTATATCTGGCGTGCCCGGCTGCAGCATTGCCGCGAGGAACTGGAAGCGCAGCCCGGCAAGACGATCACGGACGTCGCATTCTCCTGGGGCTTTTCCAGCTCCTCGCATTTCAGCCGCGTGTTCCGGAAGTATTTCGGCATCGTGCCATCAGCCGTCCACCGGCAGCAGCAGCTCGGCTCCACCGCAGAATTTTCCGCAACCTCGGACTAGATCGTAAGGCGCGCCGTGGGCGGCCGGCGTGCGCTCCGCTATCTATGCAAGCTTCTCTGCCGCCCTTGCCGTGCAGGCTCTGCCAAGGGAGATGAGAGATGAAATTGCGTGGTCTTGTTGTCTTGATGTTGGCCGCTGCAGTGTTTTCGGCGCCGGCTCTGGCCGCGCCGAAACGCGCCGATCCGATCAAGATGTTCGACACCGATAACGATGGCACCCTCGATCTGGCCGAGGTGAAGAAGGCGGCATCGGCGCTGTTTGCCAAACTGGACCGGGATCATGACGGCACGCTCGATGCGCGAGAACTGCGCGGCCGCTTAAGCGCCAAGGAGCTGGCGGCTGCCGATCCTGACCACGACGGAACGCTGACGCTTGATGAATATCTTGCGGTCGTGGAGCAGCGCTTCAACGCGGCGAATCCGGACAAGGATGGAACACTTGACGCCAAGGAATTGCAGTCGCCCGCCGGTCGCGCTCTGCTACAGCTATTGCGATAAGGTTTTACTAGCTGGCAGGCCCGTGCGAGCAGGCTGCGGGCCGCGGCCTGGAGCCACGCTTGTCGGGCGGAACGTTGCAATTATCGATCCGCTGCTCGTCCATCCATTTCCTGCCGAGCCGTTCCTTGCCGGTCAGCGTTGCCGGCACCTGCGTCCGCCCGGACTGAGGCCGTTTTTCGGCGGCGGCTGGCGACGCAACAGCGATCATGATGAATGGAACGAGCAAAACGCGGAACAATGTTCTCATGCGAGGCCTCAAAAAGCGCTTGCAATTAATGCGGCGTGAACGGCGGCATTGAACAGCATCGGATTTCACCTCGCCACCCGGAACCTGGGACGCGTGCTTCGGTTCTTCCGTGATACCGGCGCGCAGGGGCGCGCGCCGATTCGAGAAGGAGATGAGACATGAGCACAAGACGCATCATTTTCGCGGGTTGCTCCGTCCTGGTGTTGAGCGCCGGCGCCGCGCTGGCAGGTCCCTGCAATACCCAAGGCCAAAGCGCCAATAAGGATGCAGGTTCTGGCCCGGCATCGACCAGCAGCCAGACCACAACAGGCATGGCGAGCGACAAGGAGCATCCGCCGACCAGCACGATGAATAGGGCCACCGGAGATGTGGCCGCGTCCTCGCAGGACGTGCAACGGCAGATGCAGGGCGAGCCGACGGCAGCACAACAAGCTGAAGGTAAGAAGCCCGAAGGCCAAATGGCGAGCAAGGACAACGATTGCTAAACGCGGGGCCCTTGAAAAGCGTCACGCCTCACGCTTCATCGTGCGATTGAGCGCGGAGGCGTCCGTGTGTGAGTGTGTGCCCAACTGACAGATTTGGCCCAAGAGGGAACTGGTTTGCCCACGAGGGAACTATCGGCGCTCAACTGCGGCGCAGATGCGCTCGCTGGTCGATCTTGTCCACTTGCGCCACGCGCGAGCTGGCCATAGGTTCGACCTTGGCGTGAAACTCGCGCCAAGCCATTTGGGAGGATCGAATGAGCTGGAAGACTCCGAAGATCGTCGAAGTGCAGGTCGGCATGGAAATCAACATGTACGCCTGCGCATCGCGCAAGTAAGTGTCGAGCGCCTGCCCGGCTCGCGCAGCGATATCTGCGCAAGCCGCGGCAGGCGAATTCGTTGGGCTCACATTCGTTTGGCTCTATGTGAGACGCTCTCAAACTTCCTTCGTATCGAAAATGTAGAGATCGGCGCCGCCATCGGCAAAGTTGGCGAGGTCCGCGCCTGCGGCCTTTCCTTCCGCTGATCCCATGCCTGCCTTCAGCGCGTCGAGCGAGTCGAAATACAGCGTTGCAGCAAGGTGGACGTTGCTCTCGCCCGCTGGCGTCCTGAGCGGAGCCGTGCTGATGTCGTATTTCTTCAGTCCCGGGATATTCTTGGCCAGCGGAATGTGCACCGATGCATAATATTTGTCGAATGCCTCGGCGCTTTTCGGCGTCTTATAAAGTACCAGAACTCGTGCCATTCGGTTTATTCTCCCTGAAGCGATTGTTCTTCCGCGGGCCCTTCCCGGGTCTTGCATTGCAGCCGAAATGGTCCTTGCAATCAAGCTTCCAATCGCTGCCGCTCGACTGGACGTTGTGGTAGGGATGTTCTTGTCAGCGCTGCTGACGCTTTCGATTCGCTCTCGGGACTGGAATGTCTTTTCGCGCAACGATGCTCCGGACGGCTGCCGTGTGCTTTTTCACACTGCTTGCTGCCGTCGTCGCGCGTGCCGAGGAAATCGATACCGAGCATCTGTTCGGCTTCCTGATCGGCACCGACATCGGGCATGTCGGCGAGCGCGAATTCCAGACCGAGACCACGGGACGCTTTTCCAGGAATGGCGGCGGCTATCGTGCGGTTGCCCAGGAGTTCGAAGTGGAATTCGTGCCGGCCCGCGACATCCGCATCGAGCTCGGCGGTGCCTTTGTGGCGCACCAGATCTACGGCATTCCCGGCCTTGAAGATCGGCGCCAATTGACCTGGCAGGGTCTCTCGTTGGACGTCCGTTACCGATTTCTCGACCGTGAGACGGCGCCGTTCGGCCTGACCTTCGCAGTGGAAAGCCACTCTGACCGGATCGACGAGACCACGGCCGATCGCATCCGCAATTTCGGCACTGAATTGCGGTTGGCCTTCGATCGCGAGTTGGTACCGAACTTCCTGATCGCGGCACTCAATTTCATCTACCAGCCTGAATGGACGCGTTTTCTTGCCTCGCGCGCCGCGGAGCAGGAGGCGACAGTGGGCGCGGCCGTCGGCCTGATGGCGCAGATCAAGCCCGGCGTTTTCGTTGGCGGCGAGGCGCGCTATTTCCGCCGCTATGATGGGATCGGGCTGAACGAGTTCGAGGGGCAGGCCCTGTTCATCGGTCCGGTCGCCTATCTCCAGCTCTCGGAGCGTTCGCGGCTGACCGCGGCCTGGAGCGTGCAGGCCTGGGGCCGTCCGTCCGGATCGGCTGCGGCGCTCGATCTGGTCAATTTCGAGCGTCATCAGGCCCGGCTTGTATTTGGCATGAATTTCTAGGAATCTCCGGCGGTGGTTCTGGCTTTCACGGTGAGGCGAAACCTGGCCTTGCCGCCGACGTAGCTCGTAGTGCTATTGCTTTACCCGAGCACCAGGGATTTGAGGCATGAATCCGATTGATCTCATCGTGACCGTCTGTGCCGTGCTGTCGCCCGCCACCTGCGAGGAGACCCATCTCGTGTTCTCCTTCAACGGTTCGCCGCAGCAATGCGCGATGGCAGCGCCGCCCTATATTGCGCAATGGGTCGGCGAGCATCCGAAATGGACTGCCGTCAAATGGCGCTGCGAATATCCGCACAGCCATGATCGAGCGGAGAAGGGGGCGGCCCCGATCGCGGGCTGACCCTATTTGTTGCAGTCCTTCAGATCCTTGTCAGAGATCGAGAACACCGCGTCGGCCTTGATCTCGATGTCGCGGACGAAGCACTGCCTGGCGCCGGCATAACTCACCTTGGCGTCGTAACGTCCGGGCTCGACGCCGACGATGCGCAGCCGTTCGTCGTGGTCGACCTCCTTGTCCTTGTCATTCAAGGTCTGGTTGGGACCCCAATCGTTCTTGCCGGCCGGCGAAAGCTGGAAGCCGGAGATGGTCGACGTCGTGAGATTCCAGAGCCTGATGCCTTTACCTTTGCCCTGCGCGCTGAGTTCGCTGGGCAGTGCGACCAGCAGAATGGCGACAGCAATCAATCGGCGCGGCATCGTGACCTCCCAAGTTTTTCTCAATATGAAGACCACGTCTCATATCTTTGCAAGCCGCCGCCGCACCAGGTCGGCCTTGATGTGGTTGATCTCGGCAGCGCTCCGTCCCGCGCGCGGTGTCGGGATCGGCACTTCCTGCAGAATCCTGGCCGGCCGTGCCGACAGCAGGAACAGCCGGTCGCCAAGATAAACGGCATCGTCGAGATTATGCGTCACCAGCAGCGTTATCATCACACGGCTTTCCACCAGCGTTGCGATCTGCTCGCGCAGGTGGGCGGCGAGGGCGTCGTCGAGCGAAGCCAGGGGCTCGTCGAGAACGAGGAAATCCGGCTCGATCGCGAAGGCCCGCGCGAGCGCGACGCGGCGCGCAAGGCCAAGCGAGAGCTCGCCGGGGAAATGGCTGCGATGCTCTGTCAATTCCAGGACGGAGAAGAGTTCTGAGAGCCGCTTCTCGTCAATGTGCGGCGCGGCAAGCCGGATATTGTCCTCGACCGATCGCCACGGCAGAAGCCGCGGCTCCTGGAATACCATCCCGAGCCTTGCTGTGGCCGGCCGCGAGACCTTTCCCTGATAATCGTGGTCGAGGCCAGTCAGGATCTTGAGCATAGTGCTCTTGCCGCATCCGGAAGGGCCGACGAACACGCCGACTTCGCCGGCCGGAAGCGAGAACTTGATGCCGGCGAGCACGTGGTGCCGCTCGCCCGCCGCATTCTCGAAATGCTTACCGGTGATATCGACCTCAAGCTGCACGGGGCCGCCACCGGGATGAGCGTAGTTCGAATGGTTGCACCAGCACCGTCTCGATCACCAGCACGACCGCGGCAAAGGTCAGCGAATAGGCGAGCAGCAGCGGAATGTCGAACAATTGGAAGGCGACGCCGATTTCGAAGCCGACGCCGTTCGGACGTCCGAGATATTCCGCAACCAGCACGATCTTCCATACCAGCGAGAGCCCCGATCGCGCGGCGGCTGCGATATAGGGGCTAAGCTGCGGCAGGATCACGTGCCGGAATGCTCTCCCGCGCGGGATCGCGAACACGCTTGCCATCTCGTCCAGCGAGCGGTCCAGCGCCCGCGCGCCCTCGCGCAGCGTGACGACCGCGGTCGGCAGCTTGTTGACGGCGATGGCCGCGATCGCGGCGACCTCGGTGAGCCCCGCCCAGATATAGGCGAGCACGATGACGACGAGCGCGGGCAGATTGAGCAGCAGGATCAGCCAAGGATCGCCGATCCGGTCGGCGAGCTTGACCCGGCCCATCAGGTAGCCGATGGCGGCGCCCAGCGCCATCGCGAGCGTGAAGGACAGTGCCACCCGCGCCAGGGTCACGCCGAGATTGATGAACAGCGCGCCGGATGCTGCTTCTCTCAGCATCACCGCCAGCACTGCCGGCGGCGCCGGCAGCTTCACGTCACCGATCAGGAGCGCCGCAATCCACCACGTCGCAAGGAACAGGAGGAAGGACAGAAGGCGCACCACGGCTCAATCTCCTGATATCGCGTGATAGAACGTGCCGGGATCAAGCTCCGTTGCCGATCCCACCAGTTCGCGGCCGCCGATCTTGGCGAGCACCCGGTAGAGCACCTGTGCGTCGGCCTCTTCGTCCGCGATCGGGCGGCGTGGAATTCCTTCACGATAGCGGTCGCGATAGGCATGCAGCGTTGCAGCGTCCGCCGCGCCGGTCAACGGCGCGATCCTCTCCCATTCGTCGTCGGACTTCGTAAGGATCTCCTTGGCCGCGCGGGTCATCGTGATGAAGCGCTCGACCGCGTCGCGGTTCGCATTGGCCCAGCTTTCGTCGAAGACATAGCCGACCATCGCGATGCGGCCCTTGGCGCCGAGTTTCGGCAGGATATCCTCGATGCCGGCAAGGCGGCGAAAGCCCTTGGCTTCCAACGCGGCGCAGAAATTCCAGTAATTGACGACGGCGTCGACCTCACCGCCTACGGCCTTGGCCGCGAGCAGCGGCGGCGCGCCATAGACGATGGTCGCCGCCGACTTCAGGTCGAGGCCTTCCTGCTTCAAGGACGCCTGCAGCAGGAGCCAGCTCTTGTCGATCGGCCCGCCGGCAACGGCGAGCTTGCGACCCCGGAGATCGGTGAGCGAACGGATCGGCGATGAGGTCGGCACCATCACCGCGCCGAGCGCACTCGAATAGGGATAGAAAGCGAGCTTGGCGCCGAGCATGCGCTCGCGCGACACCCACAGCCAGTCGGAGACCATGACGTCGGCATTGCCGGCGCGGAGCGCGATCTTGCCCGCCTCGGGGCTTGCGAGCTCGGTGGCCTCGATCGTGAGATTGGCCTTCTTGTCGAGGCCATGCGCGCGGATGACCGCCAGTTCCCAGGCAAAGGTGCCGGTTTTCTGCACTGCAATGCGGATCGTGTCAGCGCCGAAGCAGGCGGCGAGGGGCGTCACCGCAAGAACCGCGGCAGCCAGCAGCGTGCGAATGATGGCACTCATTTTGTTGAGCCGTTTCCTCGAACGTGTTCTCTTTTCTATCGCGTAGTCATAGCATAGCTTGCGCCGTTGAAAGCGGGAGGATGGCTATGACGCGTGCGGGACCGGTACGACCTATTGTCGCCGCTTTGATCGTATTCGCGGCAACCGCGGCGATCGCGCGCGGCGAGGAGGTCAACGATTATCCGACGGCCGCCCGCGCGGAATACGTGTTCGGCTGCCTGAAGGCGAATGGTGAGACACGGCACGCCATCGAGCAATGCTCGTGCTCGATCGACGTGGTCGCGTCGCTGATTCCCTATGACCGCTATGTCACCGCCGAGACGGTGCTGAGCCTGTCCCAGGTGAGGGGCGATATGGGTTCGCCGTTCCGCACGTCCGAACAGGCGACCAATGCCCTCAACGATCTCCGGCGGGCCCAGGCCGAAGCTGAAGTCAGGTGCTTCTGAGACCGGCCAGAGCGTTTTCGAGCGAAGCTTGCCCTCGGACTCGATCCGTGGATGGACACCGGTTCGCGTGAAGAAAACGCGTCAAAACAAAATAAGGGCGGAGCCCGGCCGTTCAACTATCCGAATCGATCTTCCATTCGTGCTCGAATACGTGACCGTCGGTGTCCTTGGCCTCGGCGCGGAAACGCTTGGCGCCATTCGAGACATAGGTGAAGCGGATATTGGGATCCTCGGAGATCGAGATTCCGCCTTCCATCTTCAGCACCAGGCTGTCGTCCTGCCAGAGCTGCAGCCGGTCGACATAGAAGGCGGGAATATAGAGCTGGGTCACCTGGTCCATCTGCAGGCCGGAATTGTTGGGATGGCCGATCATGACCTGCGCCTCCCGGGCTCCGCTCGTGGAACCTTCACCAGGTTTCGAAAGCTGCCGGTATCGTATCCGGCCGAGCCTGGCCTTGGCCTCCTCGGCGTTCTTCAGTGCAGGCGCAGCGCAGCCACCCGACGCCTTCACGTAAGTCTTCACCATATAAAGCTTGCCGTCGGTGAGTTCGGCCACGGCATGGACGTCGGTGTAGTTGTTGATGCGCACGCGGGTCGAGATTTCCGTGACGTTGGCGTCCGGCCCAAGCTCGAACTTGGCCGCCATTGGCGCCGGATTCTGGTCGATGACGAGGGTGATCGCCCGCACGCGGCGGGTGTCGTCGGGCGCGAGCTTGCTGCGCAGCGTCACCGGCACGATTGCGGCATCTTCCGCACGGGCCGGCATCTCGATCGCGATCACGTTGCTGCCGTCGCTCATCGGGCGATTGTAGAAGATGTCCTGGACCAGGCCCGGCCAGGGATCATAGGCCTCGGCGCTCACCGCGGGCGCAAGGCGTGCGCCAAACGCGATGCTGCTGAGCAGGCCGGCGACGCAGAGCAGACGGAAAGGTGCTCCGAACATGGTCGTTCTCCCCGCGGCGACGATGGAAGCAACGCCTCCACTATACGGCCTCGCCAAACCTATTCCCACTCCAATTGCGAAAATGCTGCAGTTGCGTTGCGGGCGTTGTAGTCGTCGAACAGTTTCCAGCGCGGCCGCTCCGATGCCGCGGCGGTTTCGGCGGCAGCGGTGATCGGCTTGCCCTTGGCGATCAGCGCGCGCACGTCGGCTGCCAGCGTCTCGAGGTAGCGACGTTCATCGGCCAGCCCCGCGGGCCATTCGCTCACAGGCCCGTGACCGGGAACCACGCGCTGCGCGGGCAGGGCGGCAAGCTGGCCGAGGATGGCGAGCCAGCCCTTGATGCTGCCGTCCACGACCGGGATGTGCGTGACGAATACGAGGTCGCCGGCGAACAAGGTCCGGGTCTTCTCATCGAACACGGTGAGATCGTTATCGCTATGCGCAGTCGGCCATGCTCGCAGCGTGAGCGATCGTCCACCGAGATCGAGGGCGAGGCTGCCGTCGACCAGTATCGTTGGCGGCACGATGCGCACGTCATCCATCAGTTCCGCGCCCATCGTCCGGCGGAAGGCGTCGAGATAGAACTGGCCTCGTGCGGTCAGCGCGTCGGGAAGCTTCTTGTGGCCGACGAAAACGGTTCCAGCACCCGCAAACGCGGCGTTGCCGAAGGCATGATCGGGATGGGCGTGGGTGTTGATGACATAGCGGATCGGCTTGTCGGTGCGGGCGCGGATGGCGGCCAATAATCGCCGTCCTTCGCGGACGCTGCCGCCGGTATCGATCACGGCAACGGCGCTGTCGCCGACGACAAATCCGATGTTGGCAATGGCGCCTTCATTGTCGCCGGTCATCAGGGCGATCTCGCCGATATGCACCAATATTCCGGGCGCGACTTCGCTCACAGGCAATTCTTGTTCCTGCGCCCGCGCTAGGGTCGATAGGCAGACTGCAGCGATGAGCGTGATCAGCGAGACGATACGAGCCATGTTTCCGCCCAAGTCCATGCGCGAAGCGGCATCGGCCGTTTCGCATTCACATCGCGCCTGTTTGCGCTGCAGCACGCCGGGCGAGATCATCACGAAGCTGTTGCACGCCGTGACGTGCCGGGCAATCTATGGCTACAGCATGATCCGGAAAAGTGGACACCGGTTTTCCGAAAAAGATCATGCTCAAACAAAGAGCTAGAGCGGGATGACGATTCGAAGAAAAGTCATCACGCTCTAGCCCCAAACAAGAAAGAGGAGGAAACGCGATGGCGGGTGCCGGACGATATCGCCGCTGGTTGCCGGCGCTGCTTGCGATTGCCGCGATGGCGATCGGGCATGGTGCCGCTCGCGCGCAGACCAACGAAAGCGGCGATCTCTCGATCGAATTGATCGATCCCAAGGTCCTGCGCGTCTGTGCCGACCCGCGGAATCTGCCGTTCTCCAACGACAAGGGCGAAGGCTTTGAGAACAAGCTCGCCGAACTCTTTGCCCAGAAGCTGCAAAAGAAGCTTGAGTTCACCTATTTTCCGCAGGCGACCGGCTTCGTACGCATGACGCTCGGCTCGCACCGCTGCGACGTCATCATGGGCTTTCCACAGGGCGACGAGCTGGCCCAGGGCACCAATCCCTATTATCGCACGGCCTATGCGCTGATCGCGAAGCAAGGCAGCGGCCTCGACGATGTGACTACGCTCGAGGACGAGCGGCTGAAGGGCAAGCATATCGGCGTGGTCGCCGGCACACCGCCCGGCACCAATATGGCCGCGGCCGGCCTGATGGCGAATGCAAAACCGTATCCATTGATGATCGACACGCGCATCGATTCCTCGGCGGAGGCGATGATCAGTGATCTTGCCAAGGGCGAGATCGATGCCGGCGTGTTGTGGGGGCCCATGGCCGGCTTCTATGCCAAAAAAGCCAATCCGCCGCTGCACGTCACGCCGCTGGTGAAGGAAACGACGGGTCCGAAACTCGTCTATCGCATCGGCATGGGCGTGCGCCCGGCGGACCAGAACTGGAAACGCCAGCTCAATCGCCTGATCCAGGAGAACCAGGGCGAGATCAACAAGATCCTGCTCGACTTCGGCGTGCCGCTTCTGGACGAGAACGACCGACCAATCGGCCCGGACACGGCGGCGAAATCGCCATGAGGCGCTGGCTCACGAGCCTGGTCGTTGTCGCAGCGTCGCTCGCCGTAGCCGCCCATGCGCAGCAGCAGGTCCCCGAGCCGCAAGAATACCGCACCGAGAATTACCGCGCGCTGGTGCCGGCAACGCTTGCCGGCGCCCGCGTGCTCTCGACCGCGGAAGCCGAGGCGATCTGGCGCGACAAGACCGGCGCCTTCGTCGACGTGCTGCCGCGTCCACCTAAGCCCGCCAACCTGCCGGAAGGCACGGTGTGGCGCGACAAGCCGCGACACAACATCCCCGGCAGCATCTGGCTGCCCGACACCGGCTATGGAAAAATCGCCGATATCACTGAAGACTATCTTCGCCGCGGCCTTGAGCGTGCCTCTGATGGCAACAAGGCGGCGCTGCTCGTGATCTATTGTCAGGAAAATTGCTGG
Source organism: Bradyrhizobium sp. 31Argb (assembly GCF_043638955.1). NCBI lineage: Bacteria > Pseudomonadati > Pseudomonadota > Alphaproteobacteria > Hyphomicrobiales > Nitrobacteraceae > Bradyrhizobium > Bradyrhizobium sp. 31Argb. The sequence goes on from NZ_JBEGDB010000039.1 coordinate 22,201, forward strand.
ATGTCGTGGAACGCAGCCAAGCGCGCGCTGACCTACGGCTATTCCAACATCGCCTGGTATCCCCTGGGGTCCGATGGATGGGAGCACGCAGGCTTACCACTCGTCGAAGCCAAGCCGGAGCCGCGGACGGGTGAAGAGAAATAAGCCCTGCGACTACTTCACTCAGACGAAGCTGAACCTCGGTCGCGGGGGCCGAGGTTCAGTGTGATCACATTATTGCTTCTTCAGATCGGTGATGGTCTTGGTGCTGCCGCCTTCGGAGGCGGAGAAGTTCACCTTGTCGCCGGCGTGGAAGGGTTCAAGCTTGTTGGTATCCGTCACCTTGAACTCCTGGATCGCGCCACTGCCTGCGCCGACCGTGCCGCTCTGCGTTTGCTGGATCGAGATAGTGCTATTCAGCCGGTCGATCTTGGTGATGGTTCCCGTCATGTTTTGTTGAGCCGAAGCCGCGGTTGCAAAGATTCCGAGGGCCGTCGCGCCCGCCAAGATGATCGTCGTTGTTCTCATCAAAACTCTCCGGGTTTCGAGATGGCTTGAGCGACAAGACGCTGGAATCACGTTTGGTTCCGGAATCAAGTCGGCGGAACCGGACATAAAGGTAAGCTATACTGACCTTTTTGCGCCGGCGGCGCTACTCCATCTCTTGCTGGATCGTGCGGCCAAGCGCGAACAGGCGCTGGTCGATCGTTGTCGGTACTTCGCAGACAAATCTGACCACACGTTGGCGGTCCTCGAAGATCCGAGTTTCCCACAGGAGGGTGTTGCTGAGTTCGTCGACCTTGGCCTGATCGGGCGAGGACGCGTTCTGCAGCGCTTGCAGCGCGAGCGTGTCGGCGCGAATCTTCTCGGCGGCCTCGCGTTGCTTGCGCGTCACCCGCTCGATGCCGCTCATGACCGAGGAACGCTGGGCATTGAGCGAATCGAACAGGCCGGCGAACAGCAGCTTGCCGGCGGTGGTCTTGTCGGCCGCGGAAGCCGCGAGGAAATCCGTGATCGCTTTTTGGGCGTCATCAAGCGGCGTGCGCCGCGCCGCTAATTTTTCCACCAGTGCGCTGATCTTGGGGTCTTCCTTCCATTTGTTCTGGACGTCGTCGAGCGGCGGTCCCGCCCACACCGCCGCGAGCGAAATCTCCGGCACCTTGGCCTGCGCGCAGGGCCAGTTCGGATAGCGCGGATCGGCGGCGCGACCGACCCCGGTCGATGCCGCGATGACAAGCAATGCTCCGATCGCAATCCGCCCGATCATGTCTCCCCTCCGGCAGGCCCACGCCGCGCCAATCCGCGCGAGGGATCGTAGGCCAGGATCGCGCCGATCATGAAGACCGCCGTGCAGCCGACGACGACGAAAAACGAAATCCAGTTGATCTGGCCATACAGCGCGAAGCGGATCAATTCGACCGCGTGGGTGAATGGATTGAACTGGCAGACATAGTAAAGCATCGGGCTGCCCTCCTGCACCCGCCACAGCGGATAGAGCGCGGATGAGGCAAAGAACATCGGAAAGATCACGAAGTTCATGACGCCGGCAAAATTCTCGAGCTGCTTGATCCCTGAGGAGATCAGCATGCCGAGCGACCCCAACATCAGCCCTGACAGCACCAGCGCCGGCAGCGCGGTGAGATAGCCGATCGGCGGCGGCGTGATGTCCCAGAGCCATGCGATGACGAGGAAGGCATAGACCTGCAACAGCGAGACCGCGGTGCCCGCCAGCAGTTTGCAAAACAGCAGGTAGCCGCGCGGCAGCGGGCTCACCAACAGCGTGCGCATATTGCCCATCTCGCGGTCATAGACCATCGAGAGCGAGGATTGCATGCCGTTGAAAAGCTGGATCATCGCCATCAGTCCCGGCGCGATATAGACCTCGTAGAGGATGTAGGTCTCGTAGGGCGGGATGATCGAGATGCCGAGCACCTGGCGGAAGCCGGCAGCGAAGATGAACAGCCACACCAGCGGCCTGACCAGTGCCGAGACGAAGCGTTCGCGCTGATGCAGGAAGCGCAGCGCCTCGCGCCATACGATGCCGTTGAGGCAGGTGATGTATTCGCCGAAGGAAAAGCCGCGTCGCGACGGCGTGACGGTGGTGGAGCTCATGATGCCTCGCTCCCGGCTTTGCCCACGGCCCCGGTCAGGCGCATGAAGGCGGTGTTGATGTCCTGCGCGCCGGTGTCTGCGATTACGCGCGAGACCTGGCCGCGCGCCAGCACCTTGCCCTGATGCAGCACCACGAGGTCATCGCTTGCCGTGATCTCGTCGAACAAATGCGTGGCCCAGAGCACGCCGATGCCTTGTTCGGCGACGAGCTGCCGGACGTGGTTAAGGATATCTGAACGCGCCTTGACGTCGAGGCCGACCGTCGCCTCGTCCAGCAGCAACAGGCGCGGCCGGTGCAGCAGCGCACGCGCGATCTCCAGCCGGCGCATCTGGCCGCCGGAGAGGTCGCGCACCTTGCTGCCGGCGCGGTCGGAAAGCGCGATGCGCGCCAGCACCTCGCCGCTGCGCAGCCGCGCCTCGCGCCGGCCGATGCCGTGCAGGGCGGCGTGATAGAGCAGGTTCTGCGTCACCGAGAGATCGAGGTCGAGCGTGCGCGGCTGGAACACGACACCGAGCAGCCGCAGCGCCTCGCCCGGCGCGCGGGTGATATCGTGGCCGAAAATGCCGATGCGACCAGCCTGGATGCCGAACAATCGCGTGATCAGCGAGAATAGCGTGCTCTTGCCGGCGCCGTTCAGGCCGAGCAGCGCCGTAAAGCTCGCCGGCGCGACGTCAAAACTCACATCGATCAACGCACGGCGTGCGCCATAGGAATGGCTGACGCTTTCGATCGACAAGGCGGCCACGCCGGCGGGATCATGGCGCATCAAGATGTCAGGCGATGGTTTGTCAGCGATGGGTTTTTGGGTTGCTGTCATTGCGGTGCAATCGTAACGCCCCAGGGAAGTTCGCCAACCTGGATGGTCTTGATCACTTTTTGCGCGGCGACGTCGATGACGGAGACATCGTTGGACACGCCATTGGTCACCAGCAGGTATTTCTCGTCCGGCGTGAACGCCATGTGCCAGACGCGCTGCCCGACCAGGAGATATTTGGTCACCTTGTGATTGACGGCGTCGACCACCGCGACGCGGTTGGCGGGGCCGAGTGCGACGAAGGCGGTCTTGTCATCCTTGGTCATGCCGATGCCGACCGGCTGGATCGCCTCGCTGCGCAGGCCGGGAATGCTGAAGGTGACCTTGCCGGTCACCACGTGCTTGACGGGATCGATGATCGACACCGTGCCGCCGATCTCGGAGGATACCCACAACTCGGAGCCGTCATGCTTGAACTCGGCGAAGCGCGGCCGGGCGTCGACCAGCACGTTGGCCACGATCTGGCGCGTCGACGTGTCGATGAAATGCGCCATGTTGGTGGTCTCGGAGGTGTTGATCAGGGTCTTGCCGTCCGGGCTGATCGTCATGCCCTCCGGCTCGACGCCGACCTGGACGTCGCCGATGCGGGCGCGTTTTTCGAGATCGATCACGGTCACCGTGTTGTCGTTCTCGTTGGCAACGTACATGATCTTGCCCGCGGCATCCTGGGTGAACAGTTCCGGATCGGGCCCGGAGGGCATGGTGTCCACCACCTCCTGCTTCTTGGCATCGATCACCTGGATGGTGTCGTCGTCGCCGACCGCGACCATCACGAACTTGCCGTCGCGGCTGAACTCGATGCCGCGCGGCCGCTGGCCGACCTTGATGGTTTTTGTCACCGTCCAACTATCGGTGTCGATCACGGAGACTGTGTTGCCCTTCTCGTTCGAGACATAAGCCATGAAGGCGGAAGCGGGGGCGGCGGCCGCGAGCCAAAGGACCGTTCCGGAAAACAGACAGCGGCGCCACATGCGCGATCTCTCCCTCATTGCAGCTTGCATTTTGTCTCGGGGCGGTCGACGCCGAGCGTGTCGAGCTCGGAGACCTGGTGCAGGAAGCCTTCCTGCGGCGACACCGAGACGACCATGCGCCCGTCGACCAGTAGAATCGGCTGGCGAAGCTGCTGGTTCCAGTCCCGCAGTGTCAGCCGCGTGCCCTTGAACGCAGCCACCGAGAAATCCGGTCCCTTGAGGAACGCAAACAGCTTTTTCGGGTCACCCGAGTTCGTGCGCGAGGCCGCTTCGCCGATCATGCGTGCGGCAATCCAGGCCTGCATGTCGAGCGCGGTCATCCGCCGCGAATTCAGCTTCATGAAGCGGTTCTGGATCTGGACCGCGCCCCATTGATCCTGCGCTGCGTCCCAACTCGTCGGTACGAGCCCGGCCGAGCCCGCAACCGGCCGCGGGTCCCAGGTGCGGTAAGGCAGATAGGACGCGAAGACCTCGCTTTCGTCAGCGGCAACCAGCACGTCATAGGCCGGGATCTGCTGGGTGAAGACCGGCATCTGCCGCTGGATCAGCGTCACCCCGCTATCGGTGCGGCGGGCGCCGCCGGTGTCCTCGAAGGTCTTTTCCTGCACGATCTTGGCGCCGAATCGCGTCGCGGCGCGTCGCAGGGCGTCGGCATAGAGCTTGTCCTTGTCATGTGAGCCGACCACCAGGAACCAGCGCTTCCATTGCTTCCACACCAGATATTGCGCCAGCGCGTCCGCCAGCATCGAGCGCGTCGGCGCGACGTGGATCACGTTGGCGCGGCAGTCCTGCTCGCGCAACCGGTCGTCGATCGCGCCGGCGTTCAACAGCACCGTACCGCGATCGCGCAACGCATCCGCCGCCTGCAGCAGCGCATCCGGTGGAAGATCGGCGATGATGAAGCCATTGCGATCGGCAAGCGCAGTCGCGGCCTTCGCCACGTCCTCGCCTTCCCTCAGCCGGACCTCTTCCAGGTTGAAACGCTGGTTGAGGAATTTTCCCGTGGTGTTGTTGTCCTCGACCGCAAGCCGTACACCGGCGATGCCGTCATTCTCGGCGGGCTGCTCGACCAGCGACAGCCTCTGCTGAACGCCGGCGCGGCCGAGATAGCCGATGCCGATCTCGATCGGCTCGGCGGCACGCACGGGCGTCGCCATCGCGATCAGACCGATTGCGGCGACCAGCCATCGGACCATGTTTCCTCCCGACGCCTCCTCGCCTTGACCGGCGATGGAGCTGCTCTTGGATTGCAAGATGACTGAATTGTCCTGGCTTGCAACCCCGCATTTTGTCGTTGCGACGCTCTCGATTCCGCCCGATCACGATCATGAGAGCGCGGTTTTCCGTCGCGGCAATGATGTCGAATGCCGGCGTACCCGCAAGCGCAATGGAAAGGGTTCAGGCCGCCAGCCGTGCGGCGTGCCAGCGCAAGTGATCGCCCATGAAGGTAGAGATGAAATAATAACCATGGTCGTAGCCTTCTTGGCGTCGGAGCAGGAGTGGGATCTGCGCCTGCGCGCAGGCCTGTTGCAGTAGTTCCGGGCGAAGCTGTTCAGCCAGGAACGAGTCGGCATCGCCAACGTCCACCAGCAGGTCGGAAAACCGCGCGCCGTCCTCGATCAGCGCCACTGTATCGTGCTTGCGCCATGCGTTTCTGTCGTCGCCGAGATAGCCGCCGAGGGCCTTGATGCCCCAGGGCACCTGTGACGGCGCCACGATCGGCGCAAAAGCGCTCGCCGCGCGATAGCGGTTGGGATGGCGCAGCGCCACCGTCAGCGCACCGTGACCGCCCATGGAATGGCCCATGATGGACTGCCGCACGGGATCGATCGGGAAATTCGCGGCGACGAGCTGCGGCAATTCCTGGGTCACATAGCTCCACATCCGGTAGTTCTCGGCAAACGGCTCCTGCGTGGCGTCGACATAGAAGCCGGCGCCAAGCCCGAAGTCGTAGGCGCCGGCAGGATCGCCGGGCACGCCCTCGCCGCGCGGGCTGGTGTCGGGCGCGACGAAGATCAGGCCGAGATCGGCGCAGGTGTCGCGGTATTCGCCTTTCTCGGTAACATTGGCATGGGTGCAAGTCAGGCCGGAGAGATAGTACACGACCGGCAGCTTCGCGCCCGCCGGATGCGGGGGAACATAGACCGAAAAGGTCATGTCGGTCTTGGTTTCGCGGCTGGCATGCTTGTACACGCCCTGGATGCCGCCATGGGATTTGTTGGTTGAAACGGTTTGAATCGTCATCTCTTGAACTCCGGCGCTGTGCTTTGTTGGCGCATGATCTTTTCGGAAAACCGCTGCCTACATGTCCGGATCATGCGTGCGCGATCTTCAGGCGACGCCGCTCTCGATCGCCAACCGCACCAGTTCGGCTGAGGTGCGCACACCAAGTTTCTGGCGCATGATCGAGGAGGTGTTGGCGACGGTCTTGTAGGAGGAATGAACCAGCCAGGCGATCTCGGAGAGCGTCTTGCCGGCGCTGAGCAGGCGCAGGATCTCCATCTCGCGCGGATTGAGCTTCGATAGGGGGCTCTGCGCCGCGGCGGGGCCGGCAAAGGCCACGCGCCGCGCGATCGCGGGCGGCAGATAGACGCCGCCATTGCCGACTTCGCGGATCGCCTCGACGAGATCGTTAGGATCGCCGGTCTTCGCCACATAGCCCTTGGCGCCAATCTCGATGGCGCGGGCGGCGAACACCGGATCGTCGTTCATGCTGAACATGATGATGCGCGCGGAATCGTCCCGCGCCAGCATCCGCCGTGCCAGTTCGAAGCCGGAAACGGTCGGCAAGTTGATGTCGACCACGGAGATATCGGGACGTTCGGCGACAAAGACGCGTTCGCCGCTTTCGGCGTCGCATGCTTCAAGCAATTCGATCTCCGGTTCGTCGGCGAACACGGTGCGGCAGCCGGAAGCGACGATCGGATGGTCGTCAACGATCAGCACGCGCATGCTTGAAGCCCTGGATAGCTGCGTCAGTCCGTTGCTGCACCGCATCAGAATACACGAGCGCGGCTCGCCCGCGGGCTCGCTCATGCATCTCCAGCGCGATTGCTGTACCCTTCGATTAGACAGACGCGGTATTTGTCTGTCAACGCTCCTCTTGATTGAGGAACCGAACGCGGGTGATCGTGGGCAAAGGCGATGTGGCAGAAACTTTCCTTGCGCGGGCGGATCAACCTGCTGCTGGCGCTCGTCCTCGCGCTCGGTCTCGCCATCAACATCGCCCGGCTCGTCGTCGAGGCCGGGCCCCGGGTCCAGGCCGAAGACCAGAGCGTCATTCGCCTGGCGCGGGAATTCGTCACCACGATCGTTGCCGGGTTGAACGAGGCGCCGGATCCCGATGCCCGGCTCGACCAGATCGTTCGCGATCTGAGCCGGCTGCGTCACGTCAGCATCGCGCGGCAGGATGGCGCGACCGCAAAGTCCGAGCAGGACGAGGCGATTGACAGCCGCGACGAAGCGCGATCGCCGCCGGCCTGGTTCGTCGCGCTCGTCCATCCGGAGACAACTTCCGTTAGCGTACCGATCTCGATCCGCGGAAAATCGGAATCGCTCGTGATCACATCGCATCCGAATGACGAGATGGCGGAGATCTGGGACGGCATCATCACCCAGCTCGCGGTCGGTTCCGCGATCGTCGTCGTGCTCTTCCTGATCATCAGGAGCGTTGTCGGCCGCGCGCTGGCGCCGCTCGAGTCGCTCTCGCAAGCCATGGCGAAGATCGAGGCCGGGCAATACGATGTTCGGGTGACGCCGGGTGGTGCGCCGGAACTGGCTGCGATCTGCGCCAAGCTCAATCACCTCGCGGCCACGCTGGGCGAGGCGATCGAGGACAAGCGGCAGCTCGCCGAACGCGCGTTTTCGCTGCAGGACCGGGAGCGCAAGGAGATCGCGCGCGAACTGCACGACGAGCTCGGCCCGCATTTGTTCGCGTTGCGGGCGCATGCAAGTGCGTTGATGCGGCTACCTGATGCACGCGAGGCAAGTCCGGACCAGGTGCGAAAGCACGGCGGAGCGATGCTGGAGCAGGTCAATGCGCTGCAGCAGTTCACGCGCCGGATATTGGAGAAGCTACGGCCGGTCGGACTCGCCGAGCTCGGACTTCACGAGGCGCTTTCTGCCCTGTTCCGCCTGTGGAAGGAATCGCATCCGGAGGTGGTGATCGAAACCAGCATTTCGCCTGCACTTGGCGAGACCGGGGAGACCGCCGATCTCACGGTCTACCGCGTCGTCCAGGAGGCGCTAACGAATGCCTTCCGCCACGCTGGCGCGACCGCGGTCAAGGTCAGCGTCGAGCCGGCGGAGCAGCCGGACAGTCTGCGAGGAGATCGCGGCTGCGTGCGGGTGCGGGTCCGCGACAACGGACGCGGCTTGAGCGCCGATCACCAGTTCGGCTTCGGCCTGACCGGCATGCGCGAACGCCTGTTGGCATTGGGTGGCTCGCTGACGGTTTCGTCCGCTGATGGCGTGACGGTGGAAGCGCTGGTCCCTACGGGCGCGCGCTCCTAGAGCGTGATGACTTTTCTTCGAATCGTCATCCCGCTCTAGCTCTTTGTTTGAGCATGATCTTTTTCGGAAAACCGGTCTCCACTTTTCCGGATCATGCTCTACACGACGTGAAAGTTGGACACTGAATCGTTTGCGAGCTGGGCGACAAGGTGCAGTTCCCAATCGATATAGGCCTGCATTGCAGCCGCCGCATTGTCTGTTCCCTCATACGGGCGCTTGTAGACATCCTCAGGTTTCGAGATTCAGGAATGCCGGTCCCGCTCCAGCGGCTGATTGCTGCCGGTCCAGGCGCGCGTTCCGCCTTTCAGCACGACCACTTTGCGCTGGGTCGAGGCGGTCGCATCCGCAAGCGCGAACATCGCTTCGTCGCCGTCGGCGCTGGTGAGAACGATCGCTCTCTCCCCGGGCAGCCGCGGCAAATCCTCGCTGAAGCGCGAGGCCAGTACGAAATGTGCGCCAGGGATATGGCCCGCGGCATAGGCGGGGCTGCGCGCCAGATCGATGACGGTCCAGTTGTCGCGGTTTGCGATCAGCTCCGCCACGTCGATCGCGCCGCCGGAGGTTGGCGGCACTGGACGGCGCGGTGGTCGAGTGCCGGCCTCGGTCGCCTCAATCACGTCCGGCCCGACGACGTGAGCCTCCCAGCCCATCTGGATCAACCAGGATGCGGCCATGCGGGCGCGAACGCCGTCGTCATCGAACAGCACGAGCCGCGATCCGCGTACGGCAATCCATTCATCCGTGGCCTGTACGAGCTGCCCTCCCGGTGCCGAGGCGAAGCCGGGCGGATGTCCGCGCTCGTATTCCTCAGGCGTCCGCACATCGAGCAAATAGAGCGTACGTTCATTTGCTTGCGCGAGAAAGCGATCGAATGTGCTGCGGTCAAGCACCGGAACGCCGACGCGCTCCGCCCATTGCGCCGCGCTGGCTCGTGTCGCGGAATAAGTCGCTTCGGGGCGCTGAAGGAACCGGTCGGTCCGGCCTCGTTCGACCGCGTGCCCGGCCAAGGTCCAGCCGATCGTGCCGTTTCGCAGCGCGAAGATTTTGTTCGGGAGCCCCGCATTGATCAACGACTGCGCGCCGATGATGCTGCGCGTCCGGCCGGCGCAATTGACGATGATGGTGGTGCCCGGCGCGGGTGCGATTTCCCTTGCGCGAAACGCGAGCTCACCGCCGGGAACGCTGACGCCGCGCGGAATGCTCATGGTCCGGTATTCCTCGAACCGGCGGGCGTCGAGCACGACCAGATCGGGCTCCGTCTCGATCAGGGCCTTGACCTCGTTCGCCGACAGGGAAGGCGTGTGGCGGATCGCCTCGACCAGTTCGCCGAACGCCTTGCTCGGCACGTTGACGTCGCGAAAGACTTCACCGACCGTCCGGTAGGCTCCCAGGCCGCCGTCGAGGATCGAGACATCGGTATAGCCGAGTGCCGAAATGCGTTTCGCCGCCCGCTCGGCATATCCTTCGCCGTCGTCGTACACGGCAATGGGGGCGCCGAGCCGGGGGATCAGATCGAGAACACGCAACTCGATCTGCGAAAGCGGCAGGGAGACGGCGAAGAAGGGATGCGCCAGCGAATAGGGGCCTTCCTCGCGCACGTCGAGCAGCGCCACCTCCTCGCCGGCCCGCCAGCGCCGGCGCAATTCCGTGGGCGTAACGAGTGGCGCGGCATCGGACGGCTTCGGCTGGGTGCCGGGGATTGGCTTCATTGGTGCATCCAGAGAGGACTTCGAGAGGATCGGCGTATAGCAGATATTGCCGATGGCCGATGGCGCCGGCCGAAGCGGGTCGGGAATTTTCCCGGAACTTTCGGGAACACTTGCAGGTAGCGGACTGCTCGTCCTGCACTCTAGTATCGCTCGAACCGGCGACAACGGCCGGACGGTGGGTGGAACGGGTGGACAAATGGGCGTGCGGGTGCTGCTTGTCGCATCGATTGCGGCAGGTGTTGTCGTTGTCGTCGGGAACGAAACGGGATTCGCCCAGAGCGGGGGGCAGCAAGTCGAGACATTGCCGCCGGTGGAGGTGACGCCTGCGGACCGCGCCAGGCGCGGCCGTCCTCCGGCGGCTCCTGTACGCGCGCGGGCAAGATCGCCAAGAGTTGTGTATGTCCCGACCGCGCCGACGCCGACCTCGGATTCGGCCGCTGCGATCGAAGCGGACAAGATTCCTGCGGCGGTCAATGTCGTCGACACCAAGGAAATCCAACGAACCGATTCGCTCAATATCACAACTGCGCTCGACCAGCGCGTGCCGGGCATCATCGTCAACGAGGTCGCCGGCAATCCCTTCCAGCCGGACGTCCAGTTCCGCGGCTTCGTGGCGTCTCCGGTGGCAGGCACGCCGCAGGGTCTTGCGGTCTACCAGAACGGGGTACGGGTCAATGAAGCCTTCGGTGACGCGGTCAACTGGGACCTGATCCCGACCAGCGCGGTCAGGTCCATCGATGTCGTGACCAACAATCCGGCCTTCGGTCTCAACGCGCTGGGCGGCGCGGTCGTCGTACAGATGAAGGATGGTTTTTCCTATCAGGGCGCCGAGATCAACACCATGGGCGGCTCGTTCGGCCGCATCCAGGGGGCGGCGCAATGGGGCAAGCAGATCGACAATTTTGCCGTCTATGGCGCGCTGGAAGGTCTGCACGACAACGGCTTTCGCAACTTCTCTCCTTCCGACGTCCGCCGCTTCTACGGCGATGTCGCCCACAAGAACGACGTCAGCGAATTCCATCTCAATATCGGCCTCGCCGATAACAAGTTCGGCGCGGCGGCAACGGTGCCGGTTGAATTGCTGCAGCGATATTGGGGTGCGACCTACACCACACCGCAAACCTCCACCAACAAGGTCGGCTACTTCAACCTGACGGGAAAGGTGGAGGCGACCCCGACCTGGACCATCGAGGGCGCCGCGCATCTGCGGTTCTACAAACAGAAGACGCAAGACGGCAACCCGACGGAGACGCAGCCCTGCGAGGCCGATGCCGGGCTACTGTGCTTCAACAGCGATGATGTTCCCGCGAACGGATTGAATGGCGCCCAGCTCGCCAATCCGTTTCCAGCGGGCGCGGTGCTTGGCGAGAACGACCGCACCACGACGAAGTCGACCACTGCCGGCATGCAACTGCAGGCGACGAACGCAGATCAACTCTTCGGCCATGACAACCGCTTCACGATCGGTGCCAGCTTCGACACCAGCGTCACGAACTTCACCGCGAGTGCGGAGCTCGGCACCATCGGCCCGAACTACGTCGTCAGCGGCAGCGGCATCTTTCTCGGCCAGTCCGGCGATCCCGTCTCGATCGGCCCGGTCTCGCTGCGCACCACCAATCAATATACCGGCATCTATGCGCTCGACACCTTCGACGTGACGAAGGCATTCTCGATCACCGCGGGCGGCCGCTTCAACGATGCGCGCATCAGGCTTGAAGACCAGATCGGCACCGAGCTGAACGGCTACAGCACCTATGACCGCTTCAATCCGCTCATCGGCGGCACCTACAAGATCACGCCGGAGCTGACCGCCTATGCCGGCTATTCCGAAGCCAACCGCGCGCCGACACCGCTGGAGCTTGGCTGCGCCGATCCCGCGCGCCCCTGCATCGTCGGCGCCTTCCTGGTCTCCGATCCACCGCTGCAGCAGGTGGTGTCACGCACCGTCGAGGCCGGCCTGCGCGGCACCAAGGAATTGAACATCGGCACGCTCTCCTGGAAGGTCGGCGGCTTCCGCACCACCAACAACGACGACATTCTCGCGATCCCGAGCCCGGTGATACAGGGCTTCGGCTACTTCCAGAACGTCGGCTCGACGCGGCGCCAGGGCGTCGAGGCCGAGATCCAGGTGAAATCATCCGCACTGCAGATGTATGCGAGCTATGCCTTCGTCGACGCCCGCTTCCTGGACGCGCTGCAGATCGGCTCCAATAGCCCCTTCGCCGATGAAAACGGCAACGTCCAGATCCTGCCCGGCAACCAGGTTCCCGCAGTTCCCCGCCATCGCATCAAGGCCGGCTTCGACTATGCGCTCACTGATCAGTTCAAGGTCGGCGCCGACGCGATCTACGTCAGTGGCCAGTATTTTGTCGGCGACGACTCCAACCAAGCGCCGAAGCTCGCGTCGTACGCTGTGTTCAATGCCCACGCCTCCTACCAGCTCACTAAGAACGTCCAGATCTATGGCCGCATCGATAATCTGCTCGACAGCCGCTATGCGACCTACGGCACCTTCTTCCAGACCGACAATGTGCCCAATTTCGCCGCTGGCGGCGTAGCGTTTACGGATCCAGCCTCGGTCAGCCCGGCGCGTCCGCGCGCCTTCTATGCGGGAATGCGGGCGACGTTCTAACCCCAATACCTGCAGGCCACCCAACCAAGGGCAAGCGCCGCACTGACCCAGACGAGGATGATGACGGCCATCGCGGTGCGGCTGGCCGGAGGCGAGGCTTCGCTCGCTTTGTCGCGGCACTCGACCACGATCTCCTTCGGAACCAGCGAGATCACGAGCCAGATGCCGAGCGGCACCAGCACGAGATCGTCGAGATAGCCGATTACCGGAATGAAGTCGGGAATGAGGTCGATGGGCGAGAGCGCATATCCGGCGACCGCAACGGCAAGCAGCTTCGCATACCACGGCACCCGCGGGTCGCGGGCGGCGAGATAGACGGCGCGGCTGTCGCGCTTGAGCGTGCGCGCCCAGGTCTTGATACGGTCGAGCATAGGGCCCCGCGGCGGAGTTCGCCGGCACCACTAGCATCGCCAGCATCGCTTGGCGATGCGGCACCTCGCGCCACTAGAGATGGATCACCCCGCGCCGCGCCGCATGCGCCACCGCATCGGTGCGGCCGGTGGCATCGAGCTTGTCGAGCAACGAGCTGACGTGGAATTTGGCGGTGTGCACGGAGATCCCGAGCTGCCGCGCAATCGCCTTGTTCGAGGCGCCCTCGGCCATCAGCGCCAGCACGTCGCGCTCGCGCGGCGTCAGCTCGATCTCGGATCGTTCGCTCGCAGGCTGATCCCGCGAGACCAGCGCGAGGCTCGCCGCTTCGCCCGGCGCGGCAAGGCGCAAGCCTGCGACGCCGCCGAGCAGCGACGCGAGCCGGTCCGCCAGCGCGGGATCGCCGACGTCGATGGCGATGACGAGGGGAGGCGAGGTCTGTTCGCTCACGTCTCCGGCCTTTCCCCGACCGTCAGCTTGACCCGCACCGGCTCGCCGCCACGCTGCACCGCGACGTCGACGGTGGCGCCGACGCTGTCGGGCCCGAGCGCCCTGAGCAGCGCCCGTACGCCGGAAATCTTCTCGTCGTTCCAGCCGACGATCACGTCGCCTTGCCGGATGCCGGCGGCCGCGGAGGGACCAGTCTTGTCGACGCTCATCACCATCGCGCCGATGCCGTCGTCGAGCTTGACCGGCTGCAGGCCGAGCCCGAGATAGCCGCGCGCGATCCGGCCATGGGTCTCCAGCCGGCTCGCCACGCGCTCGATGGTCGCGGCCGGAATGACAAGAACGCGCCGCGCGCCGAGCACGGCCATGCCGATGGCATCGCCGGAGGCATTGAGCGCGAGCCCACCCTCGTGACTGGGCCTCAGGCGAACGTCGAGCTCGATGCGCGCATCGATGTCGCCGCCGCGCAGGCTGCGCCAGGTGCCGCCGACCAGCGATATCAGGCCGAGCGCCGCCGCGGGCACGCCACGCTCAGCGGCGACGACCAACGCCAGCGATCCGAGCGCTGGCACCGCCGATGAAAGCTTGATCGACGCGACGTTGGAGGTCTCGACCCGCAACAGCGCGACATCGGTGGTGTGATCGCGTCCCGCGATGGTCGCAGACCGCTCCGTTCCGTCGGCAAAGCGGACGATGACCTCGCCCTCTTCGGCCAGCGCCTCATCGGCGGTGACGACCAGACCCGCTTTCCAGACAAAGCCCGAGGCGCGCGAGCGGTGCGAGTGCACGGAGACGACTGCAGGTGCGGCGCGTGCGACGACGTCGGCCATCGCGCCGGAGAATGTGGCAAGCACTGAGGGATCGGACATGGCAAACTCCGTTGGCAAAACTCCGTTGGATTTTCCCCAATCTGGGCATGCTCCCGCGCCGTTGGAAACTGCCCGGGTGGGCAGGCGTGAACGGCCGCGCCAGAACGGTATCCTTCTTGCATCAGATGTGCATTGCGGCCCTCGAAACGAGGCCTGGCTTCCCGATTCTCCTTTCTGACTGGAATTCCCGATGACTGACCTGCTGATCCGAAATGCCCGCTTGCTGCGACAGGGCGACGCGCTTGTGGACATCGCGATTTCGGATGGCGTCATTGCCGAGATCGCACCGCGCCTCGGCAGCGATGCCCGCCTGACGCTGGATGTCGGTGGAAACCTGGTCACGCCGCCTTACGTCAACGCGCATCTGCACCTCTGCAAAGTCTGGACGCTGCCGATGATGTCGGAAGCGGCGCTTGAGGCCTATCACGGCGGCGGCATGAGCGAGGCGGCGAAGGCGATCGATCTCGCCGCCGCGGTGAAGGAGAAATACGACGCGTCCTGGATCATTCCGAACGCCAGGCGTGCGGTCGCGCTGGCGGCGCTGCATGGCAATTTGCATATCCGTGCGTTCGCCGATGTCGACACCAAGGCGCGGCTCGAGGGCGTCAAGGCGCTTGTGGCGGTCCGCGAGGAATTCCGTGGCATTGTCGATCTCCAGGTCGTGGCGTTCGCGCAGGACGGGCTTGCGCGCGAGCCGGGTGCCGACCGATTGATGCGGGAGGCGATGGCGATGGGCGCCGACGTCGTCGGCGGGATTCCCTGGATCGAATCCAGCGCAGACGACATGCAGGCCCACATCGATTTCTGTTTCGATCTCGCCGCCGAGTTCAACGCTGATATTTCGATGTTGCTGGACGATGTCGGCGATCCCAACATGAAGACGCTGGAAGCGATGGCGCGCCAGGCGATCGCGCGCGGCTATCAGGGACGCGCGCTGGCGCATCATTGCCGGGCGATGGCGCTCTATCCAGAATCCTATTTCGGCGAATTGACTGAGCTGTTGCGGCAGGCGCGCGTCAGTATCGTTAGCGATCCCCACACCGGTCCATTGCACGCGCGGGTCAAGGAACTCTTGCAACAGGGCGTCAACGTCTGCCTCGGGCAGGACGATATCTCCGATGCCTACTATCCATTCGGCCGGAACAACATGCCCGAAGTGGCGTTCCTCGCCGCGCATCTCCTGTGGATGACGAAGGAACAGGACATCGATACGCTCCATGACATGATCACGTCGCGCCCGGCAGCGGCGGTCAATCTGGCCAAGTATGGCATCGAGGCGGGCTACCCCGCCAACCTCGTCGTGCTTGATCATCCCGATGTCACGAATGTGCTTCGCTTTCACGCGCCTCCGGCCGCAGTCGTCAGCCACGGACGCATGATCGATCTCGCGTACATGCGCGATGTCGCACAGCTCACGAGATGATGTTTCTCGATGCAATCGATGCTTGCATTTTAAGAATCATTCTTGGAACGATTCTTGAAAGTTATAGAGGTGTTCTATTGGCGGCGGCCTCCACTCCTCGCCTAAGCGTGATCGCGCTGGCGCGCCGTGCTCATTGCGGCGCGTAGGGGTCAAGCTGCAGTCGGGGTAGTGGATTGAAGGTTCTTCGTGGGTTGGCTGTCGCCGCGTCGGCGACGGTATCGTCTCTTGCATTGGTGCCCCAGGTAACGTTCGCGCAGTCGAGTTCTTCGCAAACTACGCAGCCGCTACCGCCGGTCGAAGTTCGGGCGCTAGAAACGCGCCGCCGCGCGGCGCCCGTGGCGCAGCGCCGTGTTCAGCGCGCCACGCAGATCACGCCGCCGCGCCAGGTGCAGCCGCCACGTCGCAATGCGACCGTGGTCGAGAATCCGCGCGGGCCGATCGAGGGCTATGTTGCCGGGCGCAGCATGACCGGCACCAAGACCAACACCCCGATCATGCAGACGCCGCAGGCGATCTCGGTGATCGGCAGCGAGCAGATCCGCGACCAGAAGCCGGGCAAGCTCGACGAGATTCTGCGTTACGCGCCGGGAGTTGTGGCCAGTACCTTCGGCGCGGATAACCGCAACGACTGGTTCCTGATCCGCGGCTTCAAGTCCGACGATATCGGCCTGTTCCTCGATGGCTTGCAACTGTTCTACACATCTTACGCGAGCTGGAAGCTGCAGCCGTTCAACCTGGAGCGGGTCGAAGTCCTGCGCGGGCCTTCGGCGGTGCTTTACGGCGGCTCAAGTCCGAGTGGCATCGTGAATGCCGTCAGCAAGATGCCGCCAGCCGAACCGATCCGCTATCTTGAAACCGGCGTCAACAATTTCGGCAACGCCTATGTTGCTTTCGACTTCGGTGGGCCGGTGCAAACGCAGGCCAGTAACGGCCAATTACTCTATCGCGTGGTAGGCCAGGTCCAAAATGGCGGTACGCAGGTCGACTTCACCCCCAACAACAATTACTTCATTGCGCCGTCCGTGACGTGGAGGCCCGATGCCGACACCAGTTTCACCGTGCTCGCATCAGCCTCGTATAACCAGACGCGCAGCCAGAACTTTCTGCCTTACGTCGGCACCGTCGTCGACGCGCCGTTCGGCCGCATTCCGACACAACTGTTCGCTAGCGATCCCAGCATGGATACCTTCAAGCGGGAACAGGAAATGCTCGGCTATCAGTTCGAGCGCAATCTCTCCGACAGCGTCACGTTCCGGCAGAATGCACGCTTCGCCCATGTCGACGTCACTCTGGCGACGCTATACGGCCTCGGCTATGCCACCACGCCTGCCGCAGCCAATCTCGCGCGCGGCAACTTTGTGACCCGGGGCATCGCCAACCAGGCTGATCTCGACAGCCAGCTCGAATATCGTTTCGCCACCGGGCCGCTTCGCCATACTATGCTGTTCGGGCTCGACCTGAAGCATTACAGCCTGGATGATTGGCAGGGCTTTGGCGCCGCGATGCCGCTCAACCTGGTCAACCCGGTCTACACGCCGACTGCACCCTTCAACGGAGCTCCTTACCAGGATGCGGCGCTGACTCAGAAGCAGCTTGGCACCTATATACAGGATCAGATCAAGCTCGACCGCTTTACGCTTGTGCTGAGCGGCCGCAACGATTGGGTTGCAACCAACAACGACAATCATATTGGCCTGGCTCAGAATCGTGACGACAGCCGGTTCAGCGGCCGTGTCGGCTTGATCTATAATTTCGACAGCGGCTTCGCACCCTATGTCGCTTATGCGACCAGCTACAATCCGATTGTCGGCCTCAACGCCGCGAACCAGTTGCTCTTGCCCGAAACGGGCGAGCAGACCGAGATCGGCTTGAAGGTCCAGCCTCTCGGCTTCAACGGCCATTTCGGCGTCGCCTTGTTCGATCTGAAACGCCAGAATGCGCTGACGACAGATCCAAACAACACTCGGCTGCAGACCCAGAATGGTGAGGTCACCTCGCGCGGCGTCGAAGCCGAAGTCGTCGCCAATGTCATGCCGGGCCTCAAGGTGACCGGCTCCTTCACCACCTACAATCTATTCATCAGCAAGGACCTGAACCCCGCTTTGATCGGCAAGGCGCCGACCAATACGCCACAGAATGTGGCGTCGACCTGGGCGGACTATACGTTCCAGGATGGGCCGCTGCGCGGGTTTGGCTTTGGCGGCGGCCTGAGATACATCGGCGAATCCTTTGCCGACACTGCCAACACGCTGACTGTGCCAGCCGTCTTCCTTGGCGATGCGGCGGTTCACTATGAATGGCAGAACTGGCGGGCCGCCTTGAATGTCGTCAATGTCTCCGACAAGATCTACGTTGCAAGCTGCTCGTCGCCGACCGCCTGCTTTTACGGCGACCGGCGTCGGATCACGGCAAGCCTTTCCTACAAATGGTAAAGGAGTACGAAGCTGAAGGCGCGCACCGTCAGGCTCTGGTCGCTCGTCCACACCTGGACCAGCCTGGTCTCGACCCTGTTCCTGCTGCTGTTGTGCCTTACCGGCCTGCCGCTGATCTTTCACCACGAGATCGACGAGGTGCTGGGCTACGCGCCGCAGCCAGAAGCCGCGGCCGGCCTGCGGCCAGTGCCTCCGCAGCGGATCGTTGAGGCTGCACTCGGCGCCGACGCCGGCCGGGTGATGCAGTACGTCTCCTGGGACAAGGATGACCCCGGGCTCGTGATGGCTTTCACCAACGATGCCGTTGACGGCAAGCCGGACAATGCGACGGTGCGCGCCTTCGACGCGGTCTCGACCAAGCTGCTTGGCCCGGTCGGCACCGGCCCGATGCTGATCGTGCTGAAGCTGCACACCGATATGTTCGCGGGCCAGGCCGGCAAGCTGTTCCTCGGCGGCATGGGGCTGTTGTTCGCGGTCGCGATCATTTCGGGCGTTGTATTGTACTGGCCGTTCACGCGTCGTTTGAGCTTTGCGACCATTCGCAAGAACAGCTCGCGTCGCGTCAGTTGGCTCGACTGGCATAATCTGATCGGCGTCGTCACCATCGCCTGGGCGCTCGTGGTCGGCTTGACCGGCGTCGTCAACACCTGGGCGGAACTGATGCTGGCGCAGTGGAAGTCGACCGAGCTCGCCGCGATGGTGGCGCCCTATGCCGGCAAGCCGCCGCCGGCGCGTCTCGCGTCGTTGGACGATGTCGTTGCGCAGGCGACCAAGGCTGCGCCGGGCATGGAGATCGCGTTCATCGCGTATCCCGGCACGCCCTTCACCTCGTCGCATCATTTTGCGGCCTTCATGCGCGGCGACACGCCGCTGACCTCGCGCCTGTTGAAGCCGGTGCTGCTCGACGGCGAGACCGCAGCGGTTGCCGATACCCGCGCGCTGCCGACCTATCTCCAGGCGCTCTTGGTCTCGCAACCGCTGCATTTCGGCGATTATGGCGGGATGCCGCTGAAGATCATCTGGGCGGTGCTCGACGTGCTGACGATCGTGGTGATCGGCAGCGGTCTCTATCTCTGGCTCGCGCGACGCAGCAGGAAGGCGCATGCCGCTACCGCGCGGGCGGATGGTTCCGTGGCGCTCGCGTCGCGATGACTAGTCGCACTGACCGCTCGCCCCGTTGGCTCAGCGTATTCGGCGCGCCGATCCTTGTCGCCGTGTTGACGTTGATCGGGCTTCTGGCTGCACTGATGTGGGGCGATTTCGGCCGCTACCTCTCATGGGTGACCGTCGCCGTGCCGGTGATCATATGCCTGTGGACGTGGCTGCGCGTCCGCATGTCCTCTCGACCCTCTGATCATTGAATCGACCATGCTCGTTGGCCTCATCAGAACCCGCGCCGGGGCGGCCCATGGCACTGGACCTGAAGAACGCTTAGATAACCCTGACTGAACAGGCGAGGTGAATCGAATGAGCGATTTGCAGGAAGATGCGGCGCCGCGGTCGGCCGGTGGGATCGCGAGCTATCACGCCCATGTCTACTACGATCCGGCGACGACGCGGCCGGAGGCCGAGCGCTTGCGGACATGGATTGGCGAGCGCTTTTCGGTCACGCTCGGCCGATGGCACGACGTCAAGGTCGGGCCGCACGATCAGGCCATGTACCAGGTCGCCTTCGCCACGGAGGTGTTTGCCGAGTTCGTTCCGTGGCTGATGCTCAACCATGGCAGCCTCAGCATCCTCGTGCATCCGAACACGAGCAATCCGCGCCGCGACCATCTGGCTGATCCGCTCTGGATCGGCCGGCCACTCACCGTGCACGGCGAGAAGCTGCCGGAAGAGAGCGAACTCGAGCAGGCACCCGCGCCGAATACGACGCCGCATCTTCGGCCGTGAGTTTTGTAGTTTCGTAGGGTGGGCAAAGCGACTTCTGGCTAAAACCTATCAACACCTGACGGCGGAAGCGTGCCCACCGTTACAAGCGGAGCGCTTGATGGTGGGCACGGCGCTGACGCGCCTTTGCCCACCCTACAAGTTCGCGCATCAATTCGCGCTGTCGATCAGGTTTTCGAGCAGCCGCTTCAACTCGTTGGTGGACTTGTTGCCGTAGTTCTCGACGATATGCGCTTCCTGGCTCATCGCGAGCGAGTTCAATCGCTGGCACAGAATTTTTCCGCGCTCGGAGCAGAACATCAGCACCTTGCGGCGGTCCTTCGGATCCTGGACGCGGTAGACGAGAGCGTCGGACACCATGCGGTCGATGATCTTGGTCAGCGTCGGGTGGTTGAGCAGCACGGCTTCGGCGAGCTCGCCCATCGAACGTCCGTTGCCGTCGAACAGGACTTTCAAAATTCGCCACTGCTCGACCGGCACACCCTCCTTGGCCAGCCGCGATTCAAGCTGCCGGTTGATTTCCCGGTTGGCTTGCGCGAGCAGGTAGGCGAGATGTTCCGTGAGAGGGGTATCTTGGCTTGGCGGTTTGGCCACGATTGAAGACTTTGTTTTGACCCTGATGAGTGAATGACTGGCGCTGATTGCCCGTTCTATATGCATGGCAATTGTTGAAGTTTCAATATTTTCGCCTAGGATATTTGTCGAACGGGTGGAAACCGGCGGCGGGCGCATCGATGCGTCGTGCTCGAAGCATGATCCGGAAAAGTGGATACCGGTTTTCCGACAAGATCATGCTCGAACAAAAGACGGGCGAAGTGTCGGACAGGAGTGGGCGTGCTCTCAACAGTCAGCGTCAACAGCGGCGGCGCCCCCATGCCGCCCTTCGTGTTCAAAGGCCTGTCGGCGCCGACGACCGATCCGTCCTGGCATCCCGCTGATGTCGGCTTCAGCAAGCGAGGTGGCGCGCACAACAAATTGAGGGTCGCGAACTTCCTCACCTTCTCCGGTTCGCCGGGAATCTGGGGGCCGGCCACCACCAACGCGGTGTTGCTCGCAGTCTCCGAGATTAATCGTCGCGGCGGCATTCTGGGCCGCGAGATCGAATTGACGATGTTGGATGCGGGCGGCCCGATCGAGGACGTCGTGCGCCGTGCCGCAGAGGCGGTCGCCTTCGACGAGGTCGATGTGATCATGGGCTCGCATATCAGCGCGGTCCGCGTCGCGCTGCGCAAGGTCACCGGCGGCCGGGTGCCCTATATCTACACGCCGGTCTATGAAGGGGGCGAGCGCACGCCGGGCGTCATGGCGATCGGCGAGACGCCGCGCTGGCAGAGCAGACCCGCGATCCATTGGCTCGCCGACGTCAAGAAGGCCTCGCGCTGGTATCTGATCGGCAGCGACTATGTCTGGCCGTGGCAATCGCATCGCGCGGTCAAGAAATACATTGCCGAGTCCGGCGGGCAGGTGGTCGGCGAGGAGTTCGTCCCCGTTGGCGAGGACAATCATTTCGCCCATCTCGACCGCATCCGTGCCGCGCGTCCGGATGTCGTGCTGATCTCGCTAATCGGAACCGACAGCATCACCTTCAACCGTGCCTTTGCCGAGAGTGGCTTGGCGGCAACGACGCTCAGGCTGGCCGGCGCGATGGATGAGACCGTGCTGCTCGGCATCGGCGCCGACAACACCGAGAACCTGTTCTGCGCTTCCGGCTATTTCATCGGCATCGGCTCGCGCGCCAACGACGACTTCCTCAGTCAGTATCACGCCACCTTCGGCCCCACCGCGCCGCCAATCGGTTCGGTTGCGCAGTCCAATTACGAGGGCCTGCGGTTCCTGCAGACCGCGGCCGAGCGCGCGGGCTCGCTGGCGTTCAAGCCGCTGCTCACCGCGGGGCGCAACATCGTCTATACCGGCGCGCGCGGGCCGGTGACCATTCGGAGCGGCCGCGCCGAGATGCCGATGTATCTCGCCGAAGCCGACGGCCTCGATTTCAAGCTGATCAAGACGATCTGACGCACGGACGGAATTGCGCCCGCGCGCCGCCTTATAAAATAATCCTTGAAAAGGAAAATATTTCCGTCAGTAATACTGCGGCGGCTTCGGGTGGGACCGCATCGTCTTCGCATGCATTCCGTGGCCGCGCGCAACATCAAACTTCCAGGGAGAGTGTCTTGTCCGTCGTGCTTCCGACCCCAACGCAACTTCGCGCGGTCGCCGCGCAATGCGGCCTCGCGCTTTCCGACGAAGACGTCGCTTCGTTCCGCGGGCTGATGCAAAGCTCGGTCGACGCCTACAACCTTGTCGCCGCGATGCCCGACGAGGTGCCGCCTGTGAAATATCCGCGCACGCCCGGCTATCGGCCGAGCCCGGAAGAGAATCCGCGCAACGCCTGGTACCGCAAGGCGACGGTGAAGGGCGCAGACTCCGGCAAGCTCAAGGGCAAGAAGGTCGCGCTGAAGGACAACATCATGCTCGCCGGCGTGCCCATGATGAACGGCTCGGCAACGCTCGAGGGCTATGTCCCCGATTTCGATGCCACGATCGTGACGCGCATGCTGGATGCCGGCGCGGAGATCGCCGGCAAGGTGCATTGCGAATCCTTCTGCATCTCCGGCGGCAGCCACACCAATTCCACCGGGCCGGTGCATAACCCCTACAAGATGGGCTATTCGGCCGGCGGATCGTCGTCAGGCAGCGGCGTCGTGGTGGCGCTTGGCGAGGTCGACATGGCGATCGGCGGCGACCAGGGCGGCTCGATCCGCATGCCGTCCTCGTTCTGCGGCACCTATGGCATGAAGCCGACCTGGGGGCTCGTGCCCTATACGGGCGTGATGCCGATCGAGGTCTTCGTCGATCACACCGGCCCGATGACGGCGACGGTGGAAGACAATGCCTTGTTGCTCGAAGTGCTCGCCGGTGACGACGGCTACGATCCCCGCATCAAGGCGCCGAAGGTCGATGAATATACCAAGGCGCTCGGCCAGGGCGTGAAGGGGTTGAAGATCGGTGTGCTGAAGCAAGGTTTTGAGCAGGCCGGAGCGGAGCCTGCGGTGAACGAAAGCGTCCGCGAGGCGGCGAAGCGCTTCAAGGACCTCGGCGCATCGATCAGCGACGTCTCCATTCCGATGCACCTGCTCGGCCCCGCGATCTGGATGCCGATCGGCACCGAGGGCATGACGCAGACCATGATGTACGGCGACGGCTACGGCCTGAGCCGTCCGGACCTCTACTCGACCTCGCTGATGGATTTCCACCGCGGCTGGCGGCGGCAGGCGGATTCGCTCTCGGAAACCACCAAGCTGTTGCTGCTGTTCGGCACCTACATCAACAACACCTTCGGCCCGCGCTATTACGGCAAGGCGGTCAACATCTCGCGCCGGCTGACGGCCGCCTATGACGCGGTGTTCAAGGACTATGATCTCCTGCTGCTGCCGACCACGCCGATGAAGGCGACGCCGCTGCCGCCGGCGAACGCGAGCCGCGAGGAGTATGTGGCGCGTGCGCTGGAGATGATCTCCAACACCGCGCCGTTCGACATCAGCCACCACCCCGCGATGTCGCTGCCGTGCGGCATGGTCGATGGCCTGCCGGTTGGCTTGATGCTGGTCGGTCGCCACTTCGAGGAATCCACCATCTACCGCGCTGCGCATGCCTTCGAGCAGTCCGGCGACTGGAAGAAGATGTGAGGGAGCTAGCGTTGCACTTCGGCCGGATCGCGATGCATGGGTAGTGCATTCGTCGCCGCTTTCGAAATCCTGAGCTTCGGCGCGATCATCGTCCTGGTCGTGCTGGGGCTCGGGATCATCGCCAGCATGATGGGCATCTTCAACTTTGCGCAGGGCGAGTTCGTCCTGCTGGGTGCCTACATCACCTATCTCGCCTATAGCCATGGCCTCCCGGTCTGGGTCGGCATGGCGGCCGCGCCGTTTCTGGTCGGCGCGCTCGGCTTCGTGCTCGAGGCGCTGATCATCAGACGCTTCTACGCAGCCCCGATCGTCGCGATGCTCGGCACCTATGCGCTCGGCCTGATTATCCGCGAATGCGTGCGCGGCCTGATTGGCGGGCTCTATCTCTCGGTGCCGGAGCCGATCGGTGGCTCGATCGATCTCGGCACCGTCCACATCTCGGCATGGCGCTTCACCATCGTCGTGATCACGATCCTGGTGATGATCGGCTGCTATCTCCTGCTCTCGCGCACCACTTTCGGCCTCCGGGTGCGTGCCACGCTGGAGAATCCGGCGCTGGCGCGAGCCTCCGGCATTTCCACCGCCGCGATGTACGGCACCACCTTTGCCTTCGGTGCGGCGCTTGCAGGGCTCGCCGGCGCGCTGCTGGTGCCGGTGTTCAGCCTGTTCGCCGATCTCGGCATCCGCTTTTTGATCCAGGGCTTTGTCGCGGTCATGGTCGGCGGCGTCGGGTCGTTCATCGGCCCGGTCGCGGGCGCGGCCGTGATCGGCACGCTGAGCGCGGCGCTGCCGTGGGTGATGGCGCCGGTGATCGCCGACATCCTCGTCTTCGTGCTTGCCATCGTGTTCATCAAATTCCGGCCGCAAGGCCTGCTTTCGGGAAAAGGGGTCTAGGCCGTGTGGACTCTTGGGATTCTCAAATCAGATTGAACGTGATTCAAGGCTTTCTTTTAGGAGGAAGCCTTG
>NZ_JBEGDB010000003.1:0-85200 GCF_043638955.1 Bradyrhizobium sp. 31Argb
CGCTTCGCTAATCCTTCGCCGTCATCAGGCTGGATAGAGGACTTCCACCTCCAAGCTGTCGTTCATACTCGGCACACCGCCATGGAAACGCGCCGATGACGGCGCGCTTGTTCAGCATCAGCTCGATGTCGCCGCCGACATTCTCAGCGTGAATGAGCCCTTCCTGGAATGCCTGCGAGTGAAACGGAAAATAGTCTTCGACGACTTTTCGCCCCGAACGCTTGTGCGTGTACGAATTCTTTCCGAAGAACTCGTCGCAGCTCATTCCGACCTTGGCCTCGAACTGCTTTGCGAGGTCAGGCCGCATGCGCCGGATTGTGGTGTTCATCGCGTGATCGCCGGAACCGCAGTCGATCCCGAACCATTTGATCTTCTTCTTCAGCATCCAGTCGAGAAGCTCCTGCTTCCCTCCGGGATGCATGCAGAAATACTTCACCAGGTCCTGCTGCGGCTTGCCTTCCCAATAGCGGTGCCAGCCGGTGTGAATGATAAGGATGTCGCCGTCCTTTACTTCAACCGGTGCACTCTCGATCATTTCGGGAGTGATGACGGCCCAATCTTCCATGTGCTTGGACACGTCGACGACTGCGCCCGGTCCGACCAGGAAATCCAGCGGATAGGATGCCATGTCGCCCATCCCATCCGTGCCGTGCATCGCACCGTCAATGTGGGTTCCGACATGGAGCGCGGAATCGATCCGCTGCGCGACGATGTGGATCGTCTGCAGATTTTGCGCGTAGTACATCTTGTTGCCGGCATATCCGACCCAGCCGGGCGTGTGCACATTCATCAGATGAGACAGGTCGACGATCTTCATCGCGCGAATTCCTTTGCTTACGTTGATTGGCTTACGCAGCCTTCTTGAAGAGCGAGTTCAGCCACCCTTTCAGAGCCGCAAGAAGCAGCGAGGTGGTGTTGAGCGGCTTGACCGCTCCCGAACCAGGCGCGAATTGCGGGGCCGACTTCGTCAACGAATCCGCCTGAGGACTACCTGCTTCGGCTGCCGCCGCGGCGCTTCTGGCGCCGAGTTCGGTCTCGGCATTTCTCACAAATTCACGGACAAGCTGATTGGCGATCTCGGTGATGAGCCCGGTTCTCCCAAACTGAGCGATGGTTCCGGAGAGCTGGACATCGGCGAGGACGTCAACGCGAGTGGCGCTTCCCTCTGGAACAAGCGTGCACAGCATCGACATTTTGCCGCGGCTGGCGCCTTTCCTGTCGACGCCCTTCCCCTCGAACTCGACCTTCTTTGCCTCTTCGTCGTATTTGACCTTTGCTTCGCCTTCGAAGCTCGCCTGGAATGGGCCCACTTTGGCGGAGACCTTTCCACTGATCGAGCCGTCGTCCTTCGTACCGAGATATTCTGCTCCAGGCAGGCACGCGGCGACGCTCGGAACGTCATGGAAGAACGTCCACACCGTGGGGAAAGGTTGCGATACAACGAAGTTCTGCTTGATCTCCATGCCTTGCCTTGGAAGTTGTCAGAGCATCCGGTTCAGCGATCTCATGTATTTTTTAACTGTATTCAAATCTATACAGCAAAATTGAAATACGCAATCTCATTTGGTCAGGCCCCGCCGGCCGCCCAATTCGTAATCAGCTCCGCGATAAAATTTCAGCACCGCAGGTAACAATGATATTGAAATATTATATATATCAGTATGATATGTCGTATTGCATGCAGCATACAAAATGTTGTTGCCGCTCATCTTCGACTGGACCAGACTTGGCCACGTCAGGGGACGAATGAACTTCAATGGAGACGCTCGCTGGAAGTCTGCCGGCATGGAGGGAGCAATGAGCGAGCAGGTGTCCGCCATCGGAGCGACAGGCGCCGTCAGACCGACCGGTGTGCGCTGGAACATCTTCCTGCTGATGCTGTTCCTGATCTCGATCAACTACATCGATCGCGCCTCGCTCTCGGTGGCGATGCCGCTGATCTCCAAGGAGTTCGACATTGATCCGGCGATGCAGGGCCTGATCCTGAGCTCGTTCTTCTGGACCTACGCCGCCATGCAGATTCCCGGCGGCCTGCTCGCCGACCATTACAAGCCGCGGATCGTGATCGCCCTGGCGACGATCTTCTGGGGTGCCTTCCAGGCGATCGCGGCAGTGGCTACCAACTGGTGGGTGTTGCTGCTGACCCGGCTTGGGCTGGGCGCATCGGAAGCGCCGATCTATCCGGCGGGCGGCAAGCTCAACGCCATCTGGATGACGCAGAACGAGCGCGGGCGTGGCGCGACGCTGCTCGACGGAGGTGCGCCGCTCGGCGCCGCGCTCGGCTCGATCGTGATCGCGTGGCTGATCGCGGCCTTCGATTCCTGGCGCACTGCCTTTGTCATCGCCGGCGTCGGCACGATGCTGTGCGGCCTATGGGCGTGGTACTATATCCACAACGAACCGCGCGAGCACCCTTCGGTCAATGAAGCCGAGGCGCGCTACCTGGAACAGGCACACGCGCTGGAAGACGCCGCCACGCCGCCCTCCTCTGGCGGAAGCTGGATGGCCTATTTCCGCTTCCGTTCGGTCTGGTGCATGTGCCTAGGCTGGATGTTCTTCAACACCACCTTCTATGGCCTGCTGACGTGGATGCCGACCTATCTGTTCAAGGTGCACAATTTCGACATCAAGGTGCTCGGCGGCGCATCCTTCATCATCTTCTTCGCGGGCTTCGTCGGCGAGCTGGTCGGCGGGTGGATCGGCGACACCTGGCGCAGCCGCGGTGGTGCGCCGAACCTGGTATTCCGCACCCTGTTCGGCATTGCCGCCATCATGGCGACGGTGTCGATTTTCCTGGTGGCCTATGTGCGCGATCCGGTCACGGTCGTGGTGCTGCTGTCCTCCACACTGTTCTTCCTGCGGTGAGCGGGATCGAGCGCTGCGCCGCCGAGCTCGCCGCGACGCGGATGGTGGAGCGCGACGTTGAGCGACTGGAGGCGCTACAGGAGCGCATCGAATGGCACCACGAGCGCGGCGAGCTGCGCGAATATTTCGAGACCAACCAGCAGATTCACAGCGCCATCGTCGACTTCGCCCGCAACGCGGTGTTGAAGGCCACGCACGATATTTTGCTGGCGCGGGTGGAACGCGCGCGCTTCTTTGCCCTGTCGGTCCATGGTCGATGGGATGAATCGGTGCGCGAGCATCAGGACATTCTGGCCGCGCTCAAGGCCGGTGACGCCGACCGCGCCGGACGGCTGCTTGGCCACCATGTCCGCCGCACCGGCGAGATCATGGCCACCACGCTGGATGGCGAGACGGATGATGCCGGCCCGGCGAAAGCCCGGCCCAACATGCGCGGCATCACGAGAAAGGCCGCGCCGTGAAGATCCTGCTGCTCAATCCCAACACAACGACAGCGGTGACCGACCTGCTCCATGCGGCCGGCGCGCAAGTAGCCACGCCCGGCACCGAGCTGGCGGCGATGACGGCGAGCCGCGGCGTGCCCTATATCGCAACCCGGGCCGAAGCGCAGATCGGCGGCGCCATCGCGCTGGAAATGCTGGCCGAGGCCAGCACCGGTATCGATGCAGCGATCATTGCCGCCTTCGGCGATCCAGGCCTGTTCGGAGCGCGTGAACTGTTTGACATTCCAGTCGTGGGCCTGGCCGAAGCCGCGATGCTGACCGCCTGCATGGTCGGTCAGCGATTTTCCATTGTGACGTTCGCCCGCGCGCTCGCGCCCTGGTACCAGGAATGCGTTGCCATGCATGGGCTCGGCGCGCGTTGCGCCGGCATACGGACGCTCGACGACGGCTTCCGCTCCATTGCGGATGTCCAGGCCGAGAAGGAAGACATGCTGGTGACGCTCGCCAACCGCGCCGTCGAGCAGGATGGCGCCGATGTCGTCATTCTTTCCGGAGCGCCACTGGCGGGCCTTGCTGCCAAGGTCAGCCATCGCATTCCGGTGCCGGTGATCGATCCGATCGCCGCGGCGGTGCGGCAGGCCGAGACGCTCGCCGTGCTGAAGCTGCGCAAGCCCGTCGCCGGGACATTCCGCCGTCCCGATGCGAAGGCGACCATTGGGTTGGCGGAGCCGCTGGCCGCTGTCATCGAGCATCGGAAGCGACATGACGCTGAAGGAGGGTCCAACTGATGCCGTTCGACACCATCATCCGCGGCGGCACCGTTGCGACCGCCGCCGACACCTTTGCCTGCGACGTCGGAATCCAGGGCGGCAAGGTCGCGGCCCTGGGGCAAGATCTCGGCACGGCGGAGACCATCATTGACGCCACCGGTCGCCTGGTGCTGCCCGGCGGCATCGACAGCCACGTGCATTTCGCCCAGCCATCCGGCGACGGCATCGTGATGGCCGACGGCTTTGCCAGCGGCACGCGCTCGGCGGCGTTCGGCGGTAACACCACCGTGCTGCCGTTCTGCCTGCAGGAGAAAGGCCAGACGCTGCGCGAGGCACTGCGGCGCTACCACGCGCTGGCGGAGCGCGAATGTCACGTCGACGTCGCCTTTCACCTCATCGTCACCGACCCGACCGAGCAGGTGCTCGGCCAGGAGCTGCCGGCGCTGGTGGAGGACGGCTACACCTCGCTCAAAGTGTTCATGACTTATGAGGGGCTGGCGCTGTCGGACCGCGAACTGCTCGAAACCATGTCGGTCGCGCGCGAGACCGGCGCCATGCTGATGGTGCATGCGGAAAATTTCGACGCCATCCGCTTCCTCACCGATCGCCTCGAACGCGCCGGCAAGACCGCGCCGCGCTTCCATGCGACCTCGCGGCCAATTCCAGTCGAGCGCGAAGCCACGCATCGCGCGATCTCGCTGGCCGAACTCGTCGACGTGCCGATCATGATCGTGCATGTGTCGAACCGCGAAGCGATGGAGGAAATCCGCCGTGCCCGCCAACGCGGACTGAACGTGTTGGGCGAGACCTGCCCGCAATATCTGGTTCTGACCGAGAACGATCTCGAACAGCTCAACATGGAAGGCGCCAAGTATGTGTGCTCGCCGCCGCCACGCGACATCGCGAGCCAGCAGGCGTGCTGGGAAGGCCTGCAGCAAAAGGTGTTCTCGGTGTTCTCGTCCGACCATTGCCCGTTCCGCTATGACGACCCGAAGGGAAAGCTTGCGCCCAAGGGCCGTACCAGTTTCCGCTGGGTGCCGAACGGCATTCCCGGCGTGGCGACACGATTACCGATCCTGTTCTCGGAAGGCGTCGTGAAGGGCCGCATCGACCTCAACGAATTCGTCGCGTTCAGCGCGACCAATCACGCAAAGATCTACGGCCTTTATCCGCGCAAGGGCACGATCGCGGTCGGCTCGGACGCCGACATCGCGCTGTGGGATCCGAAGCGCAAGGTCACGATCCGCCACGAGCTTATCCATGATGGCGCTGATTACACGCCCTATGAGGGGCTTGAGGTCACGGGCTGGCCGGTGCTGACCATGGTGCGCGGACGCGTGGTGGTCGACGATGGCGTCCTGGTCGGGGCGAAGGGCCATGGCACCTACCTGCCGCGGAGCAAGCCCGCGGCGACGATCAACTTTTCACATCCTTAGGATCTGACGGCGGGAGATCAACATGCCCTATGCGACGACGGATGACGGGGTACGCCTTTATTTCGAGGAAACGGGAGCCGGCCGTCCCGTCATCTTCGTCCATGAATTCGCCGGAGATCTGCGCAGCTACGAGCTGCAGATGCGGCATTTCGGCAAGCGCTATCGCAGCATAGCCTTCAACGCGCGCGGCTTCCCGCCGTCCGACGTTCCCGAGCAGGTCTCATCCTATTCGCAGGCACGCGCCGCCGACGACATCCTCGCGGTGCTCGATCATATCGGCGAGCGGCAGGCGCATATCATCGGCCTGTCGATGGGCGGCTTTGCGACCCTGCATTTCGGCCTGCGTCATCCCGAGCGGGCGCTGTCACTTTGCATCGGCGGCTGCGGCTACGGCGCCGAGCCCGACAAGCGCGAGACGTTCCGCGCTGAAGCCGACGTGATCGCCGACATGATCCGGGCCGAGGGCATGCCGGCGTTCGCCGAGCGCTATGCCTACGGGCCGACACGCGTGCAATATCAGAACAAGGACCCGCGCGGTCACGCCGAGTTCAAGACCATGCTGGCCGAACATTCGGCGGTCGGATCGGCCAACACGCAGCAAGGGGTGCAGAAGGAGAGGCCTTCGCTTTATTCGCTGGTCGAGGAGATGAAGCGCATCACCGTGCCGACGTTGATTATCACCGGCGATGAGGATTGGCCGTGCCTGCTGCCGGGCATTCTCATGAAGCAGAGCATTCCGTCCGCCGCGCTCGCGGTGATGCCGAATTCGGGGCATGCGATCAACATCGAGGAGCCGGAGGAGTACAACCGGATCGTCGGCGATTTCCTGGCCCAGGTCGATTGCGGCCGCTGGCCCCTCCGCGATCCACGGGCGGTCAGCACCTCGATCACGGGAATGAAGGATTAATGGCCCTCGTGGATTGAAAAAGCAGCAGACACAGTGTCGTTTTGGTGCTTGTCGGCTCGCGCCAGGAGCGCCGGCTAATTGCGGACTGCGTACAGGGGTGTTCTGACCGTCAGTTGATAGGCGGGCTTCGGCACCCACATGATTTCGGCTGTGACGCCAAACAGCCGATTGTCGTTATCGTCCAAGCGATCGAGATCGAGCCGCACGATCGGTTGTGTGAAGGGCCGAATGGGCGCAAGGGCCAGAAGATGCGCCCCTTCGAAGGACTGCACGCCCACACGACCGGTGAATTTCCAATTATTGGACCATTGATAGTAGCCGCCGACATAGGCGATCGTGTTCGGGTTGATCTTCACGAGCGTAGTGCCGACGTCAGTGCGCGTGTCCTGGAAACCGGCGAGGAAGCCTTTGGTCTCATCAGGATCAAGAGCATAGTCGAATTCGAGAATGTTGTTGAAGGAGGTTGTGGTCAGCGGACCATTGGGGATCGATTGTGTGATGGTCGATTGCAGCGTCACGGTAGGAAAGGTCCCGCCGTTCTGCTGGTAGAGATCCGCCTGGAAGCCGATGTTCCAGCTTGTGACTTGAAAGGACGACCACCCAGTGCTTCCGAAGTCCGTCGAGCTGCCGGAGACGCCTGCGTATAGCGAGACGCTGTCCGTGACATCGACCGTCAACGGAAAATCCACGTTGAGAGATTTCGCTGCTGGCAGGCCGGTCGGAAACGCCGCGCGGTTCGGTGTTGCGAGCGTTTGCAACGCATTGAACAGAGTTGGACGTCCAAAGCCGAATGTGAGCGATCCTGCCGGCACCTGCGCGTAGATTGTTCTCAGGTCAAGATAGACCGCCGGTATCGATGCGCTGATAGCGCCGTCGTCATCATTTGCGCCAAAGGCTGTCCCAGCGGAGAAGATCAATGTCGCGCACAGTCCAGCTTTCAAGATCAGCCTGAAAGCCGAAAATTCTGCGCCGCTACATTGAGGAGGATCCAAGGCGTAAATCTTCTCTAGAGACGATCTTCATCAAGTTGGCAGGCGCGAAGGTCGATCTCAGCCTGTCCGCTCCTCGACCTTTCCCGAAACTCTCGCGGGGTGAATCCGGAAATCCGTCGGAAAGCGCGAGCAAAGTGGGCAGGGTCTGCATAGCCCGATGAGAATGCTACGTCGATGATCTTGTTCTCGGTATCGCTTAGAAGCTGCATCGCATTGTTGAAGCGGACCTGCTCAAGCAGGCCCGAGTATGTCAGCCCGGCCAGCGCGAGCTTCCGTTGCAGACTCCTGACGCTTAGTCCAACCATCTCGGCAGCCTGCACTATCGCCGGGCCTCCTTCATCAAGATACGATGGTAAAGTCAACTTGAGAATGCTGACGACGTCGTTGCTGAAAGGCTGCCGCTCTGTCTCGTGCAAATTAGACCGGACAACATCTGCTCGATTGGGATAGCTCAAGAATTGGAGCGGCACTTCGATCCATGAGGCTTTCTGACCTGACATGAAGCGTGTATCCGGCCAATGCGATTGAACTTCCTTGCTCGGTACATAATTGGCTTCAAACGCGATCACTCTGGGAGTCCAGCACGCGCCCGCGAACTGACGAACGATGTGCAGGACGAATATGTTCTGAAGCCATTGGGACATCTCAAGATGGGAAATACCTTCCGTTCCAATGAGCCTGCTGCAAATTTTCACGCTTTCGTCGTACGGCTCCAGCCATAGACGCAGATTTGTATCTTCGACCGGCGCCCACTTGCACATCTGCTGAAGAGCAACTAGCAGAGTTGGTGAATGCCGGATTCGAACTCGCATGGCATCGCTCAAATGATCGAATGAGAGCCTCTGGGCTGCGCGAAAGGCGATCTCCGACAGCCCCTGCTTTTCCTGGGCAGCCGCCGCAAAGCGAACGGCCGGCAGCAGTGGCACGTAGTGATCCGCTTTTTCCTCCAAAGAGGTAGGAAGCCGGAATTTGGCGAGAAGCGCCGCGGTGGGTCCGCCGATTTCTGAATGGATATCAGCAAATGGCACGAGAAATTGGCAACGGGTCAATGGAATAACGGTCATCACTACCTGCCCAAGAAGTCTGCCGCGGTGGCAGACTAGCAGGCTGGCAACTGTCTTGCCTTATCGATTGTCAGGTCGTGCCATGCATTGCGAGCAACAGATAATTCCACTTGACGAACATTTTGGCGGCTGATGGCCAGATTGGTCCTGAAAATGCGTGTAAGCTCGAAGCATCGGTTTTTCTCTTGAGGGAACATGGGCTTCACGCCTCACACAAACCGATGAGAGCTGTCCGTTTGCCTTCAGCTCGGGCGGTCCGCGCGGCCATTATCGCGTCGCTGCGACACGGTGACGCAACTCTCGATGGCACAGCTCGCGCCTGCAAAATCAGCACGCGCACCTTGCAGCGTCATCTCGGTCGCATGGGCACAAGCCACAGCGCAATGCTTGCGGAAGTTCGCTTGAGTATCGCTTGCCGCTTGCTCGTGGACTCAAGCAAGCGCCTGTCCGATATCGCAAAATTCCTCGGCTATACGAATGCAAGCAGCTTCAGCCGCACTTTCGTGCGTTTGATGAAAGTTCAACCCGTTGTTTACAGACAGCAGCAACTTGCCCGTAAGCAGGAGCGGGCACGCCTTCGCAGAAGAACTTGCGACTGACCGCTGAACTGATCCGGACAATTGGCGCGAAATGGCAAGACTCGCGATCTGAATTGGCGCGAAATGCTTAGCCAAGCTGCTTGCCGATTGCCCGGCTGCTGGGGAGCCACTTTTTTGAAGGCGCAGAAGAAGATGCGCCGGTCGATTTTTGAAAGCCATAGGAGCCGGCCGAAAAGAAACAATCCCTCTTTCAACGGAGAGAATAACCATGACACTTCGTGCTGCTCTATTCGCATTTTGCGCCGGCGGATTGCTGGTCTGCCCCCAAGAACTTTCTGCTCAAACGGCACCCGAACGCAAGCCGCATATTCCGCTTGAGAAATCCATAGGCCAGGCAAAGCCGGAAGTCGTGCCGTCCCTCTTCGTCCTCAATTCGCGCGGTGCGAGCTTGAAGGACAGCAAGCTTGTGCTGACGGGAATTTCGCCGAATGCCATCGTGTTTGCCGATCGACCTGTTCGGGCCGCCGGTCACGATCTCACGACGCGAATTGTCGAGGATTGGGGCAACGGCAGCGACAACTTCGCCAAAGATCCACCGAACGCTACGGTTTCCGGTTTCAAGAAAGACGGATCGTCGGTGATCGACGCCGTTGTCGTGCTGAAATCGCCCAAGCTTGAGGACGACAAGCTGACTTTCGATGTCGATATTCTCGAAGGCGATCTTGTGGGAGCTGATGGACCGGCATCGGTTTTTATCGACATCATCGGCCGCCCCTTCACTCCGCTGTCCTTTGCGGGCGTCGCGCGCCGAACGGCCTGGCGCGGTGCTTTCTACCGAGGCGCGGCCTTTGCGGGAGCGGCCGCTGTGGCCGGAGCCGCGGCCTATCCGTACTACGCGCCCCGGTGCGGATACTATCCTTATCCGCCTTGCTATTGAGCTGCGCTGACTGGCGGCATCGTAGCTGCCGCCCGCGCAATTCATCCCGACCGCCTCGTCATTTGGTCAGTCGCTGTCAGCCTCATGGCATGAGAGCCACATCTGAAATCATCAGCCGTCATTTGTATTCGTTTCAAGAAGGAGATAAACGATGAACATCACCCGCCGATCCCTCGCGTTTGGTGGAATGGGGCTGCTGGCAGGAGCGGCCGCAACACGATCGGTCCTTGCCCAGGATTCTTTCCTCGGCGTGGGGCAAGGCCTGGAGGATTTCTGGCTCGCGAGCGACGCCTACATTTTCGGCTATCCGTTGGTGACGATGGAGATGACTCGCCGGGTCATCACCAATGTTGCCGAACCCGTCGGAACGCGGGGGCCGATGGGCCATATCATCAAGCTGCGCCAGTATCCGGACGCCTCGTTCAGGGATGTCACCGCGCCGAACGCGGACACTCTCTATACAACCTCCTTCTTCGACGTCGGGAAAGAGCCGTGGGTCCTCAGCATCCCGGACATGAAGGGGCGCTATTTCCTGATGCCGATGCTGGACGGCTGGACGACGGTGTTTCAAGTCCCAGGGAAGCGCACCACCGGCACCGGCGCGCAGACTTACGCGATCACCGGACCCGGGTGGAAAGGCACGCTGCCGGCCGGCGTAAAGGAGTACAAATCGCCTACCAATATCGTGTGGCTGCTTGGCCGCATCTATTGCACCGGCACGCCGGAGGATTACGCCGCCGTCCACAAGCTGCAGGATGAGTGCAAACTCGTACCGCTCAGTGCTTACGGCAAGCCGTACACGCCACCTCCAGGAAAGGTCGATCCGTCGGTCGACATGAAGACCGCGGTCCGCGAGCAGGTCAATCGCATGGACGCGGCGTCGTATTTCAAGCTGCTGTGCGAGCTTATGAAGACCAATCCGCCATCAGAAGCAGACGCGCCTCAGCTCGCCAAATTTGCCCGAATCGGAATCGTCCCCGGACAGGATTTTGATGAGAGCAAGCTCAAGGCGGACTTCCTGAAGCGCTTACCGGAGGTCTCGTTCGACAGGATCATGCTTCAGTTCAAGATCAACAAAGCCATCAGGGATGAGAATGGCTTTGCCTTCACAACAAAAACCGGCATCTACGGCACCGACTATCCGATGCGAGCCCTGGTGACCGCGATCGGACTCGGCGCCAATCGTCCGCAGGATGCGGTGTACCCGGTTTCGCAAAAGGATGCGAATGATCAGAAGTACAACGGTGCGAACAAGTACGTCATGCGGTTTCCCAAAGGCCACCTGCCTCCTGTGGAGGGATTCTGGTCGCTCACGATGTACGATAGCAGCTACTTCTTCGTGAAGAATCCGATCAACCGCTACTCGATCAGCGCTCGTGAAGACCTGAAGGAAAACGCGGACGGCTCGGTCGAGCTCTACATTCAAAAGGACTCCCCGGGCAAAGACAAGGAGTCAAACTGGCTTCCCGCCCCTGAGGGAGATTTCATACTCATGCTCCGCATGTACTGGCCTGAGGAAACGGACCCCTCCATCATCAACGGCACATGGACGGTTCCTGCCGCCAGGAAGGTCGGGGCTTGAGAACTTGAACTCAGGCCGGCCCCGAGTGGGCCGGTCTGAGCCGAAGTGTTCCGGCTTTGCGCTGTACCGCCAAAAAAATCACGCGGGCAGCAAAGATCGTTGCGCGATACGCATAAAGGGCGGGGGTGTGATATGTGGCTTCTTGATCTTCGGAAAAAGGGACAGTCCAACAGGCGCGACAAGACAAGGCCCGGAATCCGTTTCCGATTCAGAAACTCAGTCATCGCCACGGCAATGGCGATGACATCCATTCCGTCTGCAACCGTCCACGCCGACGAAGGTGGTGTTTCATATTGGCTTCCCGGCCGCTTCGGCAGCCTTGCAGCAACCCCTCAGGTTCCCGGCTGGTCGATGGGCGAGGTCTACTATCACAGCAGCGTAAGCGCTTTTGGCCGTACGGCGGCCGCGCGGGAAATCCAGGTCGGCAGGACCCCCGCTGCGGTGAACGTCAACCTGAACCTGCGTCTGAATGCGCAGGCCGATCTCGTGCTGCTCAATCCCACCTACACGTTCGCAACCCCGGTGCTGGGCGGACAACTTGCCATCGGCGTAATCGGTCTGTTCGGGCGTTCCAGCGCAAATCTTGACGGAACGCTGACGGCAGCAGTCGGCCCGCTGGCGATGACGCGCACAGGCAGTATTGCCGATTCAATCACGTCGGTCGGCGATCTTTACCCGCAGGCAACTCTCAAGTGGAACGCCGGGGTGCACAATTTCATGGCCTATGTGACGGGAGATATTCCCGTTGGGGCGTACAGTCCGACCCGCCTCGCCAATCTCGGCATCGGTCATGCCGCCGTTGATACCGGCGGCGGCTATACCTACTTCAATCCGCAGACGGGGCATGAATTTTCTGCTGTCGCGGGCTTCACCTACAATTTCAAGAATCAGGATACGCAGTATCAGAACGGTATCGACTTCCACGTGGATTGGGGTGCCTCTCAGTTTTTATCGAAGCAGCTTCTCGTTGGTTTGGTCGGGTATGGTTATCAGCAGATCACCGATGATTTCGGCGCGCACCCCGTCCTAGGAGGCTTCCGATCCCGGGTATTGGGAGTCGGTCCTCAGATCGGCTTTCTTTTTCCTGTTGGCGACATGCAGGGATATTTGAACCTAAAGGGATATGGCGAATTTGCCGCGGAGAATCGCCCGGCCGGCTGGAATACGTGGCTGACGTTCTCGATCTCGCCAATGGCGCCGGCCAGCACCGTGACGCCAACCCGGCGGATCGTGACGAAATAATCATGGTCACGGCGGTGACACGAGCCTACATCGCCAGATTTGCCGCGCCCTTCCGGATGTCGCCTGCTGGTCCCGAATGAACGCGTCGGCGGCTTCGATCGAAGTCGGCTCCTGAACCCAGAGCTGAAAAATGCCCGCTCAGCGACTTTGCTGCGTGGACCGGCAATTGGCTGCATCCCCTGCACTCCTTGAAATTCGATCCGCGGCGGCTATTTGGGTGATGTTGGAGCAGGGACCAATCATGACAAATAATCCAGTTAGGCCTGCACGTGTTGACGAAGCCGAGGAGCTTACGCAAATCGCAGTTCGCGCGACCAGGAATGACGGATACGACGATAATGCGATCGTCCGCTTCATGCCCGCACTCAAGGTCAACCTTTCGCTGATTGCCGCCGGACTGGTCTTTGTTGCCGACAGCGAAGCCGGCGTTCCGCACGGCTATGTGGCCGTAAGACCGGCGGGAATCGGAGGCCTGATTCTCCTGGAGGGCATTTTTGTCGATCCAGCCCATTCGCGAAGGGGCGTTGGCACGCGACTTTTTGCTACCGCAGTAGAGCTTTCGAGAAAGATGGCAGGAAATGTGATCCTGATCAACTCGAGCCCAAGTTCTGTCGATTTCTACGCCCGTCTTGGCGCCAACAAGATAGGCGCTACACCCTTCGTATTCTCCCCTGACGTACAACTATCGATGTTCGCGTTTGCAATTCCGCCGTCCGGTGAGCATGGCGTCGAAGCCGTGCGCGGGGGCCGATCGTCCTAAGAGGTAGAACTGTGCTCGCAATTGCTTTGACCGGATCATGCTCTAGATTGAATCAGAACCGACGCTCTAGATTCTTGTTTTGACGCGTTTTCTTCACGCGAACCGGTGTCCACTTCGCTCGAAAACGCTCTAGTAGAGATTATTTTTGTATTCGTGCTCCAGACCCTTCTTCAGAAGGCCCGTCGCACCGGGAACAGACAACGCAGCGCTCGTAAGCCGGGCTCCCAATCCACTGGCCTTGTTGAGCTTGATGTGCTCGGTGAAGACTTTCGCGGGGTCGATGGCGGGGCGGCCGGACATTGGCCAGAGATGCGTTCGAACGAGGGCGGGGCTTTCGGACATCGTGACGCTGAGATCGTCGATCCCTATGGCGAGCGCCGGCGTCTTGTCCTGCACCCGGAATTGCGCGCGCATCGCTTCGTCGTCGGTCATGTGAGCTGTCCCCGACAACCTCACGATATGGCTCGAACCAGGGATGAGCAGCGCGGCGGCGACGCGGGGCTGAGCGATGATGTTGCGAAAACTATCGACGCGACGGTTTCCCGGACGATCGGCAAACCAGAGCCGCGAGCCGTCAAGATGCGCCATCATGCCGGCAGGATCGCCCTTCGGGCTGAGGTCGGCGCGGCCTTGAGCGTCCGTGGTGGCCAGCGCAAGGAAACGGCAATCGGCGATGAAGGCCGAGAGATCCGATGGCGCCGCGGCGATCGGCGCAGCCGTCCAGAAATCCGAGCGGATCAGAGCCTTGCCGCAATGACCGTAGCATTCCTCCACCGCGACACAGATTTCGTCGTGCCGAACCTCGGCCACCCTTCCGTTGACTCGCAACGTCTCGGTGATGCCTGGAAGCGGAAACAGGGAGGCGAACCCGACACCAGGCCGGGCGAGTGCCGCATCATCGAGCAACGCGGTGGGTAGCCGCAGTTCGTGCGCGCTGGCCGATGCGAAGCCGCACTTTCCGCCCGCCATTGTCACCGCGATGCCCGAAGCGTCACCGAAGGCGGTAAAGCTGAACGGCGAAAGCCGGATCCAGTGCAACGCACCTTCATCAAGATGATCAATCACCTTGAGCGTCATCGGCAGGGGCGTCTTGCCGATGATCGCTTCAAGTTCGGCGACAGAGGCGATCTGTTTGCTCATCCAAAATCCACCAAGAGTTCAGCGCTTGCGCCAATGACGGCTTAGGACGGATAGGCCTTCGCGCGATTGGCAACATCAGCCAATTATGACATTATATTCTGAATTCCTGCCAATGCACTTCCACGGAAATTGGAATCGATTGGAATGCCAATCCTTACCGATCTGAGCGACCGAACTGGCTTCGTCGACCCGGATGAGGTGGCGCGCGCCGTGATCACCTACGGCATCACGACGGTCACGACCGGCGTTGAGCTCGATTTTCACAGTCACCGGAAGGCGCAGCTCCTGCTGTCATTGCGCGGCGTTCTGACCTGCGAGCTGGAAGGCGGCCTTTGGATCGTGCCGCCGCAAAGCGCAATCTGGATTCCGGGCGACGTATCGCACAGCGTCAAGGCGGCAGGCGAGATCGAAGGCTATAATGCGTTTATCGATCCCGCCGTCGCACCGAACCTGCCCGCAAACTGCTGCACGATCTCGGTCACGCCGCTCCTGCGGGAGCTTCTGGTCCGGTCTGCCAGTTTCCCGATTGCTTATCCCGAGGGTGGCATGGAGACGCACCTTGTGGCCCTCCTGCTCGACGAAGTCGCGGTGGCGCCGGTGGGCAAGTTGCATCTGCCGATGCCAACGGATCGCCGGCTGCGCAAGATCGTCGACATGATGATGGCCGATCCTTCGGACCAGGGGACGATGGAGATCTGGGCCAAGCGCGCCGGGCTTAGCGAGCGAACACTGGCGCGCATGATTGCCCGACAAACCGGCATGACCTTCGGCCGCTGGCGGCAGCAGCTCAACATCGTGCTCGCGCTGCAATGGCTGGCGAGCGGCGCAACGATTCAGCAAGTGGCCATGGATCTCGGTTATGAGAGCGCGGGCAGTTTCGTCACGATGTTCAGGAAGGCGCTCGGCACAACGCCAGGCCGCTATATGGCAGAACGGCAGGGGCCGCTTGCGTCTCCTCGGATTTGAAAGCACTGGAGAGATGCCACAGGAACATTCTGTCACCTTTTCGATGATCGGGTTGTTGCGGCGATCACGCAGCCGTCACAGGCGCAAGCACAGATCTCTCTTTTAGTTTGTCGGCGACCTTCGATTGCCAGCGGCAGTTTCCCCGGAAGCTCAACGCCGAGTGAATTGTGATCGCGGCACGGTCAATTATTGCCGATGTAACCAGATTTTCGCGCAGGGTTATCGTGCCGTAACAGAGGAAAACCACATTTACTTCTGCGAGCAGGTTGCGGAGTTTCATGTGGACAGGTCTTCTTTCAATACTTCCCTCTCAAGCACGCCCTCATTGTGGACGCAGTGGGAAAACGAGCGTGAAGTCAGGCGAGCGGTCCGCGCACTCGCTGCGCTTGATGATCAAACCCTGCGCGAGATGGGTATTCGAGACCGCTCACAGGTCGAGTTCACCGTTCGATTTTGTCGCGACTGTTGACGAGACCGCATGATGCCCAGAACCGTTATTCAGCATATCCTTTCACGGCTGCGTGATGTCGGCATCACCGACGTCTTTGGTGTTCCGGGCGACTTCTCCTTTCCGCTCAACGATGCGACGTACAGCGAACCGGGTCTGCGTTGGATCGGGTGCTGCAACGAGCTCAACGCCGCCTATGCCGCTGATGGCTATGCGCGGATCAAGGGCGCCGGCGCGGTCTGCACCACCTATGGCGTGGGCGAGCTCAGCGCGCTGAACGGCATCGCCGGCGCCTACGCCGAACATCTCCCCGTTTTCCACCTGGTCGGAATGCCGCCCACGTCTGCGCAAGCCGCGCGCTCCGTGCTGCACCATACGCTGGGCAACGGTGAATTCGATCTGTTCCGCCGGATGAGCGAACCGGTGGTCTGCGCGCACTCGGTCATCACGCCGCAGAATGCTGCATATGAGACCGAACGCCTTCTGTTTGAGGCATTCTATCACCTCCGCCCCGTCTACATGACCTTCCCCGCCGATCTCGCCGATCGACCCGTGCTTGGAAGCGCTCAACCTATTGCTGCTCCTGGAAGCGATCCCGTCCTTCTCGAGAAGGTTGTGAATGCAATCCTGTCAGGCATCGATCGGGCCAAGACGGCGTGCATCCTGCCAGGCCTCCTGGTGGCGCGTACCGGCCTGCAGCAGACAATGCAGGCGATTGTCGACGCATCCGGCTTGCCATTCGCCACCATGTTTCTCGACAAATCCGTGCTCGACGAAAGCCAGTCAGCTTATGTCGGAATGTATGCCGGCCGATTGATGAACGAGAACGTGCGCCAGTTTGTCGAGAGCTGCGATCTTGTGCTCGCCGTCGGCACGCTGTTCAGTGACCTGAACACCGGCGCCTTCACGGCCAAACTGGATCCGGCGCGGCTTATTTCGATAGGTCATCACCACACCACATTGCAGGGGCGCACGCATTCCGGCCTCGAGATGGCCGATGTGCTCGCCGCCCTTGCGAAGCGCCTGAGCAAGCACAACAATGTCGTCACCCCGCCCCATGCCGACTCGCTAGGCGCGGGAAGCGGCGGTGGCGACGATCCTATCACGGCTGCCGCGCTATATTCACGCTGGAGCAAGTTCATACGACCTGACGACATCGTCGTCGCAGAGACCGGCACCGCCTCCATGGGGCTGGCTTTCGCGCGGCTGCCGCAGGGAGCGCGCTTCCATAACCAGGACTGTGGGGATCGATCGGCTGGGCAACGCCGGCCGCGCTGGGTGCCGCTGCCGCCGCCCCACACCGACGCATGGTGCTCGTGACCGGAGAAGGTTCTCATCAATTCACGGTGCAGGAAATCAGTCAGTTTGCTCGTCTCGGTTTGAAACCGGTGATCTTCGTGCTGAATAACGGCGGCTATCTCATCGAGCGGCTGCTCGCCAAGGAGCCTGCCATCGCCTACAACGACGTCCCATCCTGGCGATATGCCGAGCTGCCGCGGGTATTAGGTTGCGACGGCTGGATGACGGCGCGAGCGACGACTTGCGGCGAACTCGACCAAGCGTTGCGGAACGCCGCAGGTGCACACAGCGGCGTCTACATCGAGGTCCTCACTCCACCAGATGAAGCACCGCCGTTCCCGCTCCGCCTGCGCGACAATGCGAAATCCCTGTATCGCATGTCCTGAACGGCCGTCTATCGTCGGCGCAGTCGATAGATGGCCGCAGCGCGGGACGATGGGGCGATCGTGTGCCGATGCCTCCAATGACCTGCGTGTCGACGACTACCGACCCGCGGCTAATCCGGCACGACCGGCGCCTTGGTCTTACGTAGCTTATCCGTCACTTGTCGATCGAGCTTAAGATGCGCATCCACTAATGGCGGCGGCGTCAATGCCATCCATGTGTCGAGGGAGAAGTCGACAAAGTAAGGGCTCTTGAACGTTTCGAGGAATCGCAACGGGCCAGGGCCTGTATTCTCAAGATAGTGGCCCATCGCGACCGGCACGTAACCGACATCGCCGGCGCGGAGATCGAAGGTGCGCGCCTGGCCCTGACCTGCAAACACGCCCATGCGTGCTTGCCCTTCGATGACATAGAGCCACTCGTCCCCGTTGGGATGCCAGTGCAGCTCGCGCAATCCGCCCGGATTGACCTCGACCAGTGCTGCGGCCGTCGTGGTGTTGATCGGGAACACGGTGGAATCGCTGATCCGCACCGTCCCACTCGCGGTCTTGATGGGATCCTGGGCCATGAGCCGAGAACTGAAGCTCTGCGGCACGGGCGTTGCTTCCGGAATGTTGTCCGAGGAGAGCGGGCCCGGCAAGGGAGCTGGGAAAATGTAGCGCTGGCTTTCCTCAGGGGTCTGGTCGAACAATGAAGCTGGCACCCCAAAGTTCTTGCCGAGCACCTCGGTCGGTGTGCGCTTGAGCCAGTCGGCGATCATGAAGGTGTTGTCTTCATCGAAATCGCCGTCATCGAAGACGAGGAGAAACTCGCAACCGTCGGGACCGAGGCCCTGGATGGAGTGCGGAACTCCGGAAGGGAAGAACCAGAGGTCACCCGTACTGACGTCATCGATGAAGTAACGCCCTTTGGCATCGACTGCCGTGATGCGGGCTTTGCCGTAAAGCATATAGGCCCATTCGGAAGCCTTGTGCCAATGCATCTCGCGCACGCCACCGGCATTCAGCCGCATGTTCACACCGGCAAGGGCCGTGGCAACGCCGAGTTCGCGCCGGGTCACCTGGCGGGTCCAGCCACCTGTCTCCAGCCGCATATGCGCATCGGAAAACGAGAAGCGTAGGTTCGGCAAGCTGCCGTGATCGGTCGAGGGCGGTACGAGCATATCCGGGTTTTGCCGGTCCCGCGTCAGATCTCGCGGACCGGGATCGGTGCCGCCGCGACCCGGCCGCTGGGGCTGCGGGACCGCGTCTGCGGATTGAGCCTGTGCGATAGCGGTGGTCGTGAGGAGGCTCCCGGCAGCGGTCGCTGCCAGCATTTGGCGACGAGAAATGGAATCCATGATGCTATGTCCTATGGTTCGAAGCTCTAAACGGATGCTGCCACGGACGCGGGAACCCGAGATCCTCACAGCGTCATCGATTGCTGACTGCGGATGCAGGGCGCGACCGTTCACCATGCATCTGTATATGGGCGCACGGTCCTCGCGGCAGAATTGAAAAGATAGCAGTGTCGTCCTGCATCCGCCGCATCCGCGGGGGCCGGCAACTCCATTCCAAGGTCAATTGTCTTGCGTTCGAGAGCCGGGCTTTTCGTCAGTAGACTGACTGAGCAACATCCTCCGGCTTGCCCTCAGCGGGTGCGC
The DNA here is from genome assembly GCF_043638955.1 of Bradyrhizobium sp. 31Argb. Taxonomy (NCBI): domain Bacteria; kingdom Pseudomonadati; phylum Pseudomonadota; class Alphaproteobacteria; order Hyphomicrobiales; family Nitrobacteraceae; genus Bradyrhizobium; species Bradyrhizobium sp. 31Argb. The sequence continues at coordinate 19,417 of NZ_JBEGDB010000003.1, forward strand.
ATTCTCTCTGCCATGGCGCCACCAGAATGCGGCCCGCAAGGCCGCTGCTATCCGCTGTAACGCCATAGTGAGGTGGCCTAACGGGATTTTACGGGACCGCCTGTGGAAGCCAGCCTACATCTGTCCCCGTCAGGATATCGCTGCGGATGATATCGCCAATGATCCGTAGTTTACGATGTTCACGCTGTTACCAGCGCAACCTTCGGAGATAATGTCATGAAACGGCTTCTGCTCGCACTCGCAATCGCCGGCATGGGCTCGCTCCTCGTTACCAATGCCGACGCGCGGTCTGCCTATGACGGCCCCTGGAGTCTCCTGTTCGTCACGCAATACGGTCCCTGCGATCCGACATACAGTTTCTCCGTCAACATCATCAACGGGATCGTCACTCATCCCAATCTGGTGAATTTCAGGGGGCGCGTGGCGCGATCCGGCGCCGTCCGCGCCTCCGTGACCGTGCACGAGAAATACGCTTCCGGATCCGGCAGGCTCGTCGGTCCATCAGGTCGTGGAACCTGGAGCGGTCATTCCGGCAATGCGCGCTGCGCAGGCTATTGGACGGCCCAGCGCAACTGACCAGCCTGCGCAACACTGATACGGCCCTGCTCTCGGTGACGTCTGTGTCGGAACATGGCTTGGCGGAACACCAACGGCTTTCGCCGGACGCCACCTTGATCCCCAGGCGCGGAAGCCGCCGATACTGCGCGACCGCCTTGTCCCGGCATCCCTGCCAGCTTCACGCAAGCAAGATGGTCATTATATCAGAGAGCTTTCCAAAAAAGGATGTCTTGATGGTGTCGACGTACGCCAGCTACAATTCCGTCGTGCGCAACCTCCAGCAGTCGCTGACGCGAGTTGCGCAGCAGCCCGACGTGACACGAAGCGCCGCCTATTACAAAGACAACATAGGCAAGGTCAAAACCGTCGACGAGTTTCTGAAGAACGATCGACTCTACCAATATGCGATGAAGGCATATGGGCTGGAGGATATGATCTATGCAAAAGCCTTCATGAAAAAGGTGCTGGAGAGCAATCTCCTCGACGCGAACAGCTTCGCCAACAAACTGACGGACAAGCGCTTCCGGGATTTTGCTTCGGCATTTTCCTTCACAGGCTCGGATACGCCCGTTGCGCAATCGTCAAACCAGACTGACGAGATGATCGGCTTGTACACGGCAGCGGTCCAGAGGCGGGTTGACGCAATCGACGAAGACACGCGCTACTACAACATCGTGATCGGCAGGGTCAAAAACGTCGATGATCTGCTGAACGACGACCGCCTTCGCACATATGTGTTTGAGGCGTTCGAGATCGATGACAGCAACTGGTCGCGTGACACGATACGGAAGGTCTTGAGCAGCGATCCATCCGATCCAAACAGTTATGTTAACACCGTTTTGGGTCCCCAGAAGGATGCGATCAATGCCAGCCTCGGTCAAGCCCAGGCGGTTGCCACCGATGCCAATTCGAAAATTGCGCAGTACATGGCGCAGCTATCGCAACCTGGCGCCGATGTGACAGGCTTGAGAGCGAAGATTACGACCGAAACAAACCGGTTGGCGCAAAGCAAGGCAGACATATCGAGCTACCAAAACTCTCTCTCCACGATCGGCCACTATTTCGATCTCGCCGGCGCGTTCGAGTTTTCGGCAGATGGAACGCTTGCTTCCGGCACATCCGCTCAGACCGACGCGAACCGGACCAGCACCAACGACAAGTTCGTTCTCACCAAGGGGGCAGAATATCTCGACGCGGAGGAAGAAAATGAAACCCTCGCGATCACGCAGTTCAGGGCCAATATTTCTAAGATAAAGTCAGTTGAACAGTTCATGTCGACGCCGAACGTCTATAACTTCGCACTCAAGGCGGCTGGCCTCGACCCGGAAAAAGTCTCGCCGGTCACGATCAAGGCTGTGCTCACCAGCGATCTGAGCGACCCGACAAGCTATGCCTATACCCTCGGAGACGACCGATACCTACAGCTCGCGCATGCTTTCAACTTTGACGGCAAGGGCGACCTGACAACGCCCCTGCTGGCGCAGAACTCGGTTGAAGTCACGCAGATCGTCAAGGACTACATCGTTGCAAAAACGCGATTTGCAAGCGCCGCGGAGAAGGACAGCCTTCGACAAAAGGCTGAGAAGGACGCCAAGTATTACCAGACCACGATCGCAGGCATCGAGAGCGTTTCCGAGCTGCTCTCGGACAGGAAATTGGTCGATATCGTTCTCGTCGCAAACGGCCTGGATCCCGCGAAGGTAACCAACGACTATCTCAAGAAGATCTTCAATTCCGATCTGAACGATCCCAAGAGCTTCGCAAACACCGCCAGCGACTCCCGCTTTGCCGAGATCGCGGCATCGTTCAATTTCGACAAGAAAGGCAACGTCGCCCGGATAGAGACAATAGGACCGCAGCGGCGAGACCAGCTCCTGGAAACGCAGAACAGCTACCTCCAGAAAACGTTGGAAGCGCAGCAGGGAGAGGCGAATGCGGGTGTTCGCCTGGCGCTGTATTTCGAACGAAAGTCCGCACAGATCACGTCCGCATACGATATCCTTGCTGACCAGGCTCTCGCGCAGGTGTTTCGAACCACCTACAATCTGCCCGACGAGATGGGAAGCATGGACGTCGATCAGCAAGCAAAGATCGTAGAAAAACACCTCAACCTGAAGGATCTCGCCGATCCGGAGAAAGTTGCAGCGCTGTTAAAGCGGTTTACTGCGATGTACGACGTGAAGAACAACAGCAGCCAGGCCACGTCACCAGCGCTCGCCATCCTGCAAGGGGCAGGCGCAGGCATCAGTCAAGACACGCTCCTGTCTATCGCGCTGTTGGGCAAGCAACGTTGAACAGCCGCAGCTCCCGGCAATATGGAGGCTGCATTCCGGATGCGCACCTGACGGACTGCTGCGATCGCGGAAGATCCGCTGCTAACACCAACATCACGTCCCGGTGGCCCAGGGGATCGTAGGTTTCACGCAAGGTTCGCTTGCTATCCAGCAAATCAGGATTTGCCTGTCCGCCGACAAAACCATGGCCGAACCAGCAACCAACGAGACCGCAGCCCCAGCGACACCGACTGCCCCGCAGCCAACCGCCACCGAGGACGGCAAGGGCGGCGCATCGCAGACGCGCCCCGGCAACAAGGCGAAAGCCGCCGCCCCTCGCGTGGCCGCAGCTACCGTTGACGAGCTGCTCGCCCAGGAGGCGCTCGCCACCATGAAGCGCACCCGCACAATGCCGCGGCCAGAGCCTGTCAGGCCCAAGGCGCGTACGCCCATCCCGGCCGCCACACTCGTCGTCAAGAAGCCGCAGCCGCGGACATGGATGGCGCCGTTCGTCACCCTCGCAGTGATCGTCGCGATCTCCTCTTTCATCTCCATAGGCGGCGTCGCCTTCCTGGTCTTGCGGCCCATTGCCATCAACACCGCATCCGATACCGAGCTTCGCAACCTCCGTGAGGCGATGTCGCAACTGCGGCGCAACGTTGCAACGCTATCAAGTGACGTCGCGGCGAACCGCGCGGCATTCGACACCGCAAACCGAGCCTCGAGCGACCGATTTGGCCGCCTGGTCCAAAGCGTCGAGCGCGTCGAAAGAGATCAGTCGATATCGGCCACCAGAGTCGAGCGCATGGCCGAAGCAAAGCCGCCGGTTGCGCGAACCGTGGCGGCGGCCTCATCCCCCGAAATCACTGGCGCCATTCAGCCGCAGCCGCGGCCAACCAGTGCGCGGCGAGAGATCATCCAGGGCTGGCGCGTGCGGCGCGCTTATGAGGGCGTCGCCATAATTGAAGGACCAGCAGGTGTGATCGAGGTTGCTCGGGGCCAGGATGTGCCGAACCTGGGTCGCATCGAGGAAATCAAAAACGAGAACGGCGGCTGGCAGGTAAGGACCAGCAAGGGCGTCGTTCCTTCCGCGCGTTGATGTGGCTGCTGCACGACCGATCGTATGACGCAGTCAATTCGCGCGATATGCACGCTAGCGTGCATCACCGATATGACCGCTAGCGTGCATAGCGTTGCAATGCAGGTACGACATGCTCCAACTTTCCGCAGGTTCCACTCGCGCCGTGATCGTGCCGTGCGACGCGCTGTCTGCATGTCGATCGTCAGACATACGCCTGTTCGTGCAACGCGCGACGAACGGCAGTCCATCTATCGCATCTCCGGCGTGCGCGACGTTTTGCCACTCATCGTAGTCGGGCGCTCACCAAGGCAAGGCCGCACTTCGGCCAATTTCCATCACATCAAGCGATGGTCTCTTGTCGCCTCATGATGATCCTCGTGCCAGCAACGCCACTTCAACGCCGCGGCCGCGATTGGGCTGATGATTGTGGAGTGCCTTCAGCAATTCGACAACGTCACAGTTGCCCAACCGACGAAGAATCTGACTCACGCACGCGGAAAATGATCTCATCGAAACACGGATATGTTCCGCGACGGTTTCAGGACGATGATCGCCACTCGTGGCGCTGCGGTCGGCAGAAGAATTCTCTCCCTTTGTCTCAACTTAGAGGAGCACATTGCCAAGTATTCCGAGCAGATTGGTTGAGTAAGCGTTTCAATAAAGCAACATCTACTCGCTGATGAGTTGTCTCGCAGTAAATGCCTAGTTCAATTGCTTGACGATCATACTCCACTTCGACGTAATGGACGTGATCCGATTCGACAGTGCGCGAGCTGATGTTCATTCTTGATGTGACCTTCAACAACAAGACGCTGTTCGCTTCTCGCCGCAATTTCGATCGGTTGTATCGAGACCAGACTGCAACTGCACGAACAGTGCTGAGGAATCCCAAAAGACTGCCGAACAGCATCACCACGGCAACTTTCCTCATCGCCTCAAATGGCGGCACCACCCGCACCTGATCAAGCTTTCGAGCGAACCAGACGCGCGTGTTTCGGTCTCAGTAATTTGTATCGTGTCAGTACCTGTTGTTTTGCGTAACCAAGCGGAGCGAGCACGCCTGCTCGACTCCACAACAACTATCTAGGGCAAACAGGGGCATCCACATGTTCATCGTCATCGATGATCGGGAGACCGTTACACGGGGCTATGCGGCTGGATTCGATCGCGAAGGCGTCGTTTCGATCGGCTTCTCATCGAAAGATTTTCGCGAATGGCTGCAATCCGCCGTCGGCAATGACGTAATGGCAATCGGGGCGTTTATCCTGGGGGACTGCTCGGATCGAACGAGCATTCCCAAGAGCATCCGCAACAAGTCTCACGCACCGATCATCGCCCTGAACAACCTGAAGCAGCTCCGGGATACGATCGAGTTGTTCGAAGCCGGCGTTGACGACGTTGTCCATATTCCGATCCATGTTCGCGAGATACTCGTTCGCACGGCCGTCATCCGACGACGAACCGGCGGTCAATCAGCCGAAACGCCAACGAGCCTGATCCACGTTTTTCTTGACGGCCGGGATCCGGAAATCGGCGGCAGAACGCTGGCCCTGCCGCGTCGCGAGCTGCGCATTCTCGAGCATCTGGTCGCGCACCAGGGAAAGTGGCTTACAAAGACCCAGCTCTTCAATGCGACCTACGGTCTTTTCGACTCGAGCTTCGACGAAAACGTAATCGAGGGGCACGTGAGCAAGCTTCGCAAGAAGCTCCGCAACCATCTCGGCTACGATCCGATCGAGTCAAAACGCTATATGGGATACCGGCTCGACGACTTGAGAAGGCGGTCTAACGGCGAATTTGATCCTTCGAAACATAATTGAAATCCTGGACGAGCACGTCCTGCAAGACCTCAGCCTGAAGGCGCTTGTTGACGTGCTCTCTGACCGTACGTGCAAAGTGGGCGAGATCGAATCGAGCGAGGTTCTTGAAGTCGAGATTCTCGTCGGAATAGATTTTCCGAAATGCCTCGTCCACAACAAAGGCTTCAGGCGGCACCGGCAACTGACGAAGCACTGTAGCATCGGCCGTGAAGACGAACTGTGCAACGATGTAGCCTTGGACGCTGCCTTCCGCGATCATCGGCACGTTGATTACCCTGGTCTTCTCATAGAGGAGGCCGCCCGCGTATTCCTGCTTGGCCGCAGGCGCGGCATGTCCTTCCTTCCAATAAGACAGAGCCAAGCTTGCACCGACGGTGACGATGCAGGCCCAGACTCCTGCCACGAGCAGCCTGACTATTTGCATCCACCCTGCCCCATCAATGAGTATGTGCCATCCGATTCAACTTCCTGGATCGACCTCGCGATAATCGCCGAGACCTCGCGAACGGCATCGAGGTGCATTTGTAGTGCGGCTTGATTTCTTACAAGGCCTGCCCGCAGGCGCGTCAGGTGCGCAACCACCCGCGGGTCGAACTCGATTCCCTGTGTCACGCGCATCGCCCTTGTCAGTTCAAGCAGGCCACGATTCTTGCGCTGACTAAAGGAATCAAAATCGACTTGCGTCCGGCTCTCAAGCTTGTCCGTCTCCTCGTCAATGGTTGCCGTGAGCCGCTCGATCGCATTCAACGCGTTGGAGTTGGTTCCGAGCCATTGAGCCGCGATATCCTGCGCATCCGTTAGCTCGGGCAAGGCTTGTTGTGACAGCGCCGGCAAACCGCCTCCCTCGGAAACAGTCGTCGCCTGCGCCTCGAGGATTTCAAGCGTTTGTTGCTGCTCGTTATTCTGATTCATCGTTGCGCTCATCTTGCTGCAAATTAGCCCTTACCAGTCGCGGAATTGGCAACGGAGCGCGCTTTCGCGAGCTGCTTGGCAATTCCGATTCCGTCACCCTTGGCCATCTCATTGCCGATCTGCTCAGCCAGCATCGACCGCCAGATCGTGCCGGCGGTTCCCTTGCCGAAAACCTCGCTTGCGTTCTGCGGCAGCATCGACTCGACGAACGTTTGCAGGACGAACGCTTCGAACTTTCGATACACAGCGCGATCGGTATCTGCCTTCCTGATGATCGTGGCGTGCCCGCTGCCGTCGATCGCACCGCCGCGCGCAGCGCCCGTGCCTTGCGCAGACGCTACGGTTCGTTCAAGCGCGCCTGCCTCGATCTTCCGGTCCATCGCCGCAGCGAAGTCTTCGCCGCCTGCCGATGAGGCGCGCTCAAGCTTGCCAGCGGCCGTGCGCTGGGAGACCGGATCTGCGGCCTCCATCACATCCAAGATAAGATCCGGTACGGGGGTGACCGTCATGCTGTGCCTCACTAGATCATGATCCGATTAGAGGGAATCGGATCATGATCTCATCTCCTTGTTTGAGCATGATCTTTTCGGAAAGCCGGTTTCCACTTTTCCGGATCATGCTCTAGCGATCCGAACTGGTTTCGTTGGCCTGCATTCTCTCGGCTGGCCGTTTTGCCGCTGTTTCAGTTACTTCCTCGAGGACGCGCCGCTCCTGCTCCCGAAATGCCTGCCGCGCGACCGTGCCGGCCATCCGGAGCACCTGCTTCAGCTTGCGCGCCTCGGTCATGGCCTGCGAGGCGAGACGCTCCTTCGCCTTGGCAAGCACTCCCTGTTCGACGCTCGCCGTCCTCAGATTCTGGCCCGCATTTTGCGCCGCCAACGGAGGCACTCCGTTCCCGTCGTTGAAACCCTCGATGATCCGACGCTGCCGCTCCTGCAGTTCATGCTCCTTCGCACGGCACTCGATCAGCTCCCATTCCGCAAGGCGGTGCATCTTCGCCTGGACGGCGGCGATGCGACGGATTTTGCGATCTCTTGATTTCATGCGTCGATCAACCGGCCAGCCACGATGAAAATGCGATAGTGAACTGCAGCACGAGTTCGCGACTGGTGAGATAGACCAGCATGAGGCCGCCGAACAGCACGAAGGGCAGCGAAATGAAATAGACGGGAATGCTTGGCGTCAGCTTGTTGGCGAGCCCGAGCGCGAGGTTGACGATGACCCCGTAAATGACGAACGGGCTGGCCACCCTGAGCGCCAGGACGAACGCTTGTGAAAGATGATCGGCAAGCTCGGAGAGGCCGGTCTCGCCGCTGATGCCGACCGCCGGCGTCCAGGTCCGATAGGAGCCGATGAGGCCGCGAAGCAGCTCCCAATGTTGATCGGTCATGAAGAACAGGACGATCGCCGGCAATGTGATGAATGGCACGAGGGCCGGCATGTGTTCGGTGTCTTCCATCGTTCCGGCTATTCCGCTGAGCCCGATCGCGGATGCCGCCATCGTCGCCATTGTTTCCAGCGCGAGGAAGAACACCCGGGCGGTCAGGCCAATCAGGAGACCGATCACCAATTCCGACATGATCGCACGGACGATGGCCGCCGTCGCAGCCGTCTCGACGACCGGGCGTACGGTGGCTTCGAGCAGGGGCGCCAGCATCAGCGTGACGTTGATGGCCAGGAACAGCCGGACCTGCACTGGAATGTTGGAACGAGAGAATCCAGGCGCAATCATCAGGCACGTGCCGACCCGGCAGAAGATCAGGAAGGTGGCCAGCACGGAGCCTGATGCGCTCGCGATCAAGAAATGGCTCCGAGCGACTTCACTTCGACACCACGAGCGATCTCGACGTGCGACAGCACCGGCAGGGTGGGGAACATCCGTTCCGTGATCATGCGAACATACTGACGCACCTCGGGGGGTGCGACGAGCACGACGCTTTCGCCCTGGCCCATTGCCTTTCGAACCGCGGTAGAGACATCCGCCGCAAACTGCTCGACAAGGCGGGGATCGGCGTCGAATTCCACGATCTCGCCCTTGGCATCGCGTTTGAGGCTTTGATGGAATGCGAGATCCCAGCGATTTCCAAGCCGCAGGACTTTCAGGACCCCGTTGTCGGCAAAGTCACCGCAGATCTGCTGCGCGATGCGCGTGCGAACGTGCTCAGCGATATGTTCGGCGCGGCGGACGTAAGGCGCGATTTCCGCAACGGCTTCGAGGATTAGGTGCAGGTTCCTGATCGAGATGCGCTCGGCAAGCAGCAGCTTGAGGACCGCTTGCAAGCCCGAATAGGAAATTTGCGACGGGCAGATATCCTCAATGAGCCGCTTGTACTCGGGATCGAGCCGATCCAGCAGGGCTCGCATGTCCTTGTAGGAAAGAAGCTGCGCCAGGTTGCCGCGGATGATTTCACTCAAATGGGTGAGAAGGACGGAAATGTTGTCCGCAACCTTGAAGCCATCCCGTTTGACTTCTTCGAGGAACGTCTCCGGAATCCACATCGCCTTCATGCCGAAGGCCGGCTCCACCGTCTCATCGCCCGGCACGTCCGGTTTGCGAACACCGTCGAAGAGCACCAGAACCTCGCCGATGCGAAGCTCATGCTGCGCCACGATAGTGCCATGTATCTTGATGCGGTAGCTCTTCGGCCCGACGGACATGTCGTCCGTCAGTTTGATCTCGGGAATCACAAACCCGTATTGGGTCGCAAAGCGGCGGCGTATCTTGCTGACGCGATGCGCAAGTTCCCCGTGCACATGCAGCATTTGAACCGCTAGCTGGCTGCCCACGCAGAGCTCGACGTCCGCCGTCTTCAGATATTCCTTGATCGATTCTTTCGACTCTGCCTGCGATCGTTCGCGCTCCTGCGCCGCAAGCGTCGCCTCCTGCTGCCGTCTTGCCGCCTGCCGACGCGGAAGCGCGTAGCTCATGAACGCCATCACGCCGCCCAGGAAGGCAAAAGGCAGCAGTGGCAGGCCCGGCAACATTCCAAGAACGAACATCATGAGCGCAGCCACCGACTGCGCGCGCGGATATCCGCCGAGCTGCTTGAGCACCGTCTCCTCGGCCGATCCCCTGGTGCCACCCTTCGAAACGAGCAGGCCAGCCGAAAGGGAGACGATGAGCGCCGGGATCTGCGAGACCAGACCGTCACCGACGGAAAGCTTGGTGAAAACGTCGGCCGCCCGCGCCAGTGGGAGGCCGTGGTGGACCACGCCGATGACGATGCCGCCGAATATGTTGATCGCAGTGATGATCAGCCCGGCGATGGCATCGCCGCGCACGAATTTCGAAGCACCATCCATTGCGCCGAAGAAGGCGCTCTCCTCCTCCAGCTCCCTGCGCCGACGCTGCGCCTCCTTGTCGTCGATCAGCCCCGCGGACAGATCGGCATCGATCGCCATTTGCTTGCCCGGGATCGCATCGAGCGTAAAGCGGGCGCCGACTTCCGCGATACGCGTGGCGCCCTTGGTGATCACGACGAAATTGACCGTGACGAGAATGGCGAAGATGATCAGTCCGATGACGAAGTCCCCGCCCATCACGAACTTCGAGAATCCGGCGACCACATAACCGGCCGCGTGCTCGCCTTCGGCCCCGCGCGACAGGATCACCCGCGTCGTCGCCACATTCAGCGCAAGGCGAAGAATGGTCGCAATCAGCAGCACCGTCGGGAAGGCCGAGAAATCAAGCGGGCGCTGAATCCACAGCGACACCATCAGAATCAGGGCAGAGAGCGCAATCGAGAAGGCGAGGCCGACGTCAATCAGGACCGACGGAACCGGCAGGACCAGCATCGTCAGGATGGCGACGATGCCGACCGCAAAGGCAACGTCGGCACCCATCCGACGCTCGCTCGGCAGAGCTGGGCTTAGTGCTTGGGCCATGGGGATTCCTGGGACACCGTCATGTCAGCACATTGCAGCGCCTAGCTTGCGCGAAGGTGGTGGCGACCGCGCCCGGCTTCAGAGCGTTTTCGAAGTGGACACCGGTTCGCGTGAAGAAAACGCGTCAGAACAAGAACCTAGAGCTTCGGTTCTGATCCCATCAGAACCGAAAATGCTCTAGAATCCGTGCTCGATCCGCGAGTAGAGCAGTTCGGTGAAGGCGTAGATATGCGCGCCGATGAACGAGCCCGAGACCGCTACCACGATCAGCATGACCACGATCTTGGGAATGAAGGTCAGCGTCATCTCTTGCACCTGGGTCAGCGCCTGCAGCAGCGCAATCAGGATACCGACGATCATCGCAGCCCCGACCGCGGGGCCTGATACGACGATGATGGTCCAGATCGCCTGCTGAACAATGTCGAGAGCGTCGCGTTCGTTCATGGCTTAGCTGATCGTGATGCCCGGCCCGAGCTGCACCTCGACGCCATTGTCGAGTTTCGCGACGGCTCCGCCCTGGATGATTCGCACCGACATGATCTTGCCTTTGACATCCTCGCCATCGGAGCTCGTAAATGCCGCCGTGTGTCCGACCAGGCTTTCGGCCTGGGCGAGCGCGCTGGAGGACAGCAGCGTGTCGAGCTTGGTATTCGTCTGCATTGCCTGTTCGACGGCGGAGAGCTGCGCAAACTGGCTCATGTATTGCGACATGTCCGTCGGATTGGTCGGATCCTGATTCTTCATCTGCGCGATCAGGAGCTGCAGGAACTGATTGTAGGTCACCGTTGTCGGCGCGGACGAGGATTCTGAGTTCTTGTTCGCCGTCGAATTTGGAGAAGCCACGCTGTCAACGTTCATATTGTCCTCCTGATGCTTCACGCGACTTCGACAGGCCTCGGCAAATCGCCGCCGGCCAGAATCATCTGCTCAATCTCGAACAGTGCGCGAGTTCTGCGCAAAGCCTCATAGTATCGCTTCGATTCGACCAGCTTCTCGATCTGCTCCAGGCCGTCCAGAATCTCTGTGTTTTCGGTGGCTGCGAGCAGCCCCGACCGCTGCTGCCGATAGACAGCTTTCGCCTCTTCGACGTCGTGCGGGCTCATGAGCATGAGCTGGACGACGAAATAGAGCTGGCGCAGCGGGGTCGTCGCGTCCGTGACCTGCATGACCTGGCTCTCGAGCAGAAAAGTCACGTCATTGATCAGCTCGAGGGTCACCTTGCGGTCGGCCCTCAACACCGCTCCATTCACATAGATCCGCTCGCCGCCGCGCAACGAAATACAGATCGGCTTCTTCATGCGAGGGCGTCTCGGATGATGACGTTGATCGCGACGAGCTCCGCGACGTCGCTGGATTCCTCTTGCCGAAGCCGATCCGCTTCCTTGATGATCCACAGGCCGATCGAGATAAGGTCGGCGCGCAACTTTTCCGGAAGCCCGTTGCGGGCGTTCGAAAGGTCCTCCACGAAGAACGCCCAGATTCTTCGAATGAAGAGCAACGCCTCGGCGTCCTCTGGGGGCGCAAGATCCCCGCTCTGCAGACGCCTCAGCAGATCGATCCCGTGGCTCAGGGCCTGTTGCTCGCGGGCACGTGCCTCCCGCCCGCTGTCCTCGATCACCGCATCGTAACTGGATAATGTCATCTAACTCGCAGCCGGCTGGTTACTGACGGGATCGCCGATCAGAGATAGTTGAGGATGCTGAGCTGCTGAATGCGCGCCGTGAGCGCCAGCGACATGTCCAGCTGGTTTTTCAAGTTTGTGACGCGAACAGACGCTTCCGCCGTATCGACCTCTTCCATCGCCGTGACCTGCTTCGTGATCAGATCGCTCTGGATCTTCAGGCGGCTCGTGGCGCTGGTTGTCTGCTCCTGGGCGGTTCCCAATTTGGCGCCGACACCGGCCAAGTCGTTGATCGCATCACCGATGATTTCGGTCGCCTTGTCGACCACCACCTGGAACGCGTTCTGGTTGAGGTTTTGCGTGCCGAGGTCGCTCAGCATCGTGTAGGCCATCGCCAGTTTGCGAAATGCAGGTTCGTTGGCGCTGGCTGACGAGTCGATGGTTTCCGTCGTCGAGATGCGGCTCCGCATCACCTGATCGGAAGCGGTCGACCAGTTTGCGCCCCAGGCCGGATCGTCGAACTGCGCCTTGAACGTCGTATCCAGAAAGTTTGTCATCGCCGCGGCGGTGATGTTCGAGACCGCGGTATCGGTTTGCGTGAAACCGAAATTTGCCAGGAACGCGGCATCGACGGCACTCTTGCTGGTCGAGCCGGCCTTGTAGTCAGTCACCGGCTGCACGCCGGTATTGATGCCGCCGAACAGATATTGGCCATCCGTCGTGACGTTCAGCGCGCCGATCAGACTGTCGAGGTTGGCGCGCGACGGCGTCAAGATGACGTTGCCGCCGTTGGCGGAATTGCGCGCCGCAAACAAATCCTTCTGGAAGGATTGCGCCGTACTGATCAACTCGCCCACCCGCTGCTGCGAGACGTCGAGCCGTCCGCCGACAAGGGCGTTGGTGTCCACCAGCTTGTCGACGTCGAGCAGCTCGGCCCTGAGCGTCACATCACGGCCGGTGAGAGCGCCGAGCTCGCGGCCCACATCGGCGAAGCGGCCGGTCGTCGCCTCCTTCGTCGCTTGTGCGATTGCGGTCTGGCTCTTCATGGCCGCGATGCGCAACGTCGTCGAGATCGAGTTGGAGGAAATGAACGTCGTAGCCATACCGTTACCTCACCGCCGCCAGAAGGTCTTTCAACATCTCGTCGATCGTCGCGATCAGCTTCGACGAGGCAGAAAATGTGCGCTCGACCTGCAGCATGAACGACATTTCGTCGTCCATGTTGACGCCGCTGACATTGGACAGCGCTTCCGCGCTGCGCTCCAGCAGCGTTTGGCTATAGGTCGCTTCATCGTTCGTGCTCTTGCGCTGAGCTTCCAGCCAACTCACCGACGAGCCGGCGAAGTCGATCAGGCTCGCATTCGGCTTGCCAAGAGCCGCCGGGTTGAACGGACGGCTCTTGGCCATCTCATCCACAAGGCCCTGCACCCGAACCGAGTAACCGGCGGCGCCGCTCGTGTTGTACCGATAAGCCACGTTGCCGGAGATGGCACCGTCTCTCAGCAGCAGCGGATTGCCACCTGCCCCCTGATCGACTGACGGGTTGACGAAGATGGTGCCGGCGAGCCCCGAGGAGATCACACCCGCCGGCGGCATGGCCGGCGCGCCCGGGTAGGTGAAAAGTCCGGGCACATCGGGCAGCGCCGCGCCAGTCTGGTCGCTCTCCGCGAACGTCTCGATCAGGCCGCGCGCGATTTCGTCGAGCTGGTTTTGATAGGTGACCGTGGAATCGTCGCGCAGCGCGGCAAGGCCCGCGAGCTTTCCGCCATGGATCGGCATCACGGCAGACGCGCCGGTGACGGGCACGCCGTCAATATAGACCGCATTTCCGGTGGTGCCGGCGGCGTAAGCATGGGTCGGGGCAAGCGTGACCGATCGCGCTTTGGTCTCGAAGAGCGTAACGCCCGAATCCGTGTAGATGACCATATCGTTGTTGGCACGGGTCGCGACCGTTATGCCGACCTCCTGCGAGAGCTTGGAGAGGATGTTGTCCCGCATATCGAGGTAGTCTGTGACATCGCTTCCGGTGATGGTCCCCTTGACGATCGATGTATTGACCGTCTCGAACTGGGCCAGCAGTTGGTTGATGGTCGAGACCGATGTCACCATGTCGGCATCGGCATCGGCGCGTACCGACTGAACCGTCTTCGTCGCATCATTGAGTGCTGAGGCGACGCCTTTGGCCGCCGTTACTGCCGCTTGTGCGAGCGTGATATTGTCCGGCGCCGTCGCATATTGCTGCAGGGCGCTCTTCAGCTTGGCAAGTTGCGCGGCCGGCGACTGGTCCTGCTGCGGGTCGTCAACGGTTGTCGCCGCGATCTTCTGCAGCCCGTTATAGATCGAATCCTGCTTGGCAGTGGAAGACGCCGCCTTCAGCACATTGTAGAACAGCCCCTGGCTGGTGGCGCGCTGGATGCCAGCAACATAGACCCCGTTTCCTGGCAGCGACGCGACCAGCACATTCTTTCGCGAATAGCCGTCCTGCATGGAGCCGGCGATATTGCGCGATATCACGGAAGCCTGCGCACTGGTCGTCATGAGCGACGTACGCGCCGAGCTGAGTGCGACCGTGAGTGACATGAGACCCCCCGCCCCGATGATGCGCTGACGCCGCTTAGCGCTTCAGATTGACCAGTACGTCAAGCAGGTCGGCGCCGGTCTGGAAGACCTTTGAATTGGCGGTATATCCGCGCTGCGACTCGATCATCGATGTCAGCTCGGCCGCAAGATCGACGTTGGACTGTTCGAGCGCCTCCGATTTAACGGTGCCCAGGCCGCTGCGCCCGGCGAAGTCGAGCTGCACGTTTCCGGAGTCGATTCCGACCGAATAGACATTCCCAGCTTCCGGCACGAGATTGTCCGGGCTCGGCACTGTCGCGAGCGGAATTTTATAGGAGGCGAGCCGCGTGCCGTCGGCATAGATCGAGTATAGCGTGCCGTCGGCATCAACCTCCACCTTGTCGATCGAACTCGGAGCATTGCCGTTGACGTTCGGCTTGAAGGCGAAGTCGTCGGCGACCTGCGTCATCGCCGAAAGGTCGAGCGTGAACGGCGAGCCGCCCGGAATTGTAAACGTGAGAGTAGTGGGGCTGGCCGCGTCCAGCTTGCCTTTTCCGGTCGCACTGACGTCGAAGGTAAACGTATCGGAATCCAGCGGTCCGCTTGAATAGGGGAAACCGCCGTTCGTCGATGCAGCGTTGTCATACGCTTGCACGTCCCAAGTGTTGGCCGCCGTCTTGAACATGTACACGTCGAGGGTCACCTTGTTCCCGATATTGTCGTAGGTGACGATCGAGGTCTTGGACGTATAGGCGGGCGGACCTGCGGTAATGGCCGAGTTGGCATCGAGATTGGCACTCTCCAATGTCGCCCTCGTCGAGGGATTACCCTGAAGTGCCGTTTGCGCGATGTTGACGACGTCCAGGCCGGTCAGACCATTCGCGACAACGTTGGGCGGACCGTTCTTGACGTTATAGCCCATCAAATAGAAGCCCGCGGCATTGACCAGATTGCCTTCGCCATCCGGCACGAAGGAACCGGCGCGGGTCAGGAACGGCGTGCCGCCGGCATCGGTCACGACAAAGAATCCGTTGCCCTGGATCATGAGATCCGTCGCTGATGTCGTGTATTGCGGCGCTCCGGGATCGGAGATGGCGTAGCGGACATTCGTCTCCACGCTGCCCGAATTGTAGTTGCCGGACCCGCTCCTCAGAATGAGCGAAGAGAATTCGGTGGAGGCGCGCTTGTAGCCTGTGGTGTTGACGTTCGCGATGTTGTCGGCCACCGTCGACAGCTTGTTGGATTGCGCATTCATGCCGGAGCCACCAGTGCGCATGACACCATACAGACTCATCAATCACCTCCATCGTGAGTGAATATCATTAGAGCCGTTCTTCCTTGTGCGAGGCTGTCTGCGGCGCATTCCTCTAGCTCAGGTCGTGCGCTCCGCGCAGTATGCGCGTGCGCCGGTCGTCCACGCTCCAAAGCCGCTCGCCACCAGGCTTCCGATCACGCTGCAAATGTAGCGCCGTTGCGCGACCGTATTGTTCGGACCTGCGTTGTAGCGGGCGACCGCCATGGTCCAGCTCCCCTCCCGCGCGCGCAATTCCTTGAGAAAGCGCGCCGCATAGTCGACGTTTTTCACCGGATCGAACATCGCCTCGACGCTGGCGAACTCGCGCCCGTGATAGTGATGGTTGATCTGCATGCAACCGAGATCGACCAGCTTGGCGCCCTTGCTCTTGGCCTCACGGAACTGAGCAACGGCATCTGGGAGGTCGCTAGCCATGGCTGTCCGGCCATCGATATTGAGCGCGTAAGGGTGCAGGACACCCTTGCGTCCCGTCTCGCTCAGGCCCACTGCATACAACACCCCAAGCGGCACGCCGTGAGCACGTGCCGCACGCGCCATCTCACGCTCGCAGAGCCCGTCGGCACGTGCGACGGTGGACAGGCTACAGATAGACAGCACCGCCATTGCGATCGACCGCAACCTCTTCATCCTGGCGACGCTCGGTTGGCTTGATGAACTGGTCATGGCCCTGCTGCCTGTTGTGACGCGTCCCGGCTTGCGCATCGCTCGACTGACGCTCCGAGGCGCCGTTGTTGAACTGCGATCCGCCCTGGGGCTGCTGCGACGATTGCTGGTCCGATTGCGCGTGCGATTGGCCGCCACCTGACGTCGGATGGCGCGCACTGCTATGGTCAATCGACGCAATTTCGAACGTGTAGCCGGCGGACCGCATCGCATCCATCAGGGCGCCGCGATCCTTGCGCAGCAGCTCCGTTGTCTCTGGCTGGTCCGCCAGCAGCCTTACCTCTACGGCATCGCCGGCCAGGCGCATCCTCACGGTCACCGTACCCATGCTGGGCGGATCGAGTTGCAGCGTCAGCATCCTGATCGGCGCGTCCGGCCCTCGACGCATATCCGGAGGTGTGAAATCGGCCGCAGTCGCGGGGGCTGCGGCCGGCGCCGTTGATAGATCAGGAGCGATGCGATCGACGATCTTCTGCAATAGCGTCGGCTGGCCGACGGGCTGGAAATGCGTCTCCTGTTCGCGCACCGCCACCTTCACCGTCGGCATGGGCCGCGTCTCGATTGCACTGCCTGATGATGCAAAGCGCTGCTCGGGGACATCTACCTTTGGAGATTTTGGCTCACCCGGCGTGAGCAGGTCCGCTCGGTGCTCGACCCGGGCTTGCGACCGGGCTGGGAGCGGAGCATCGCCATCATCCCGCGGAGAGAGTGGCTGATCGAGCCTGGAGATCATGGAACTGAGTGCAGCCTCGGGCGTACGCCATTCCGGAGCAGGCGAGGTGATTTCTCCGCCCGGTTGGTGCGAGGAAGTCTCACGTGGCTGCTGGCGGGTCCGATCCTTGGGCCGACCGGCGACGTGGTCCAGCACTTCCGCGAGGGGATTGGACGGCTCAGGGTCCTGCGGAGACTCCATATCGACACTCTTGGCATCGAGCTGCGGCTTTATATCGAGCGGCTTTTGCTTCGCTCCCTGCGCGAGCACCCGGAGCTGCTCACGGAAATGCCCGGCGTCACCCTTGCTGTCCTCGACCTTCCCCTTGTGGTCCTTGGCGAGCATCGCGTTCTGGGGAACGAGGCGCGAAGCCGCCTTGCCACCGGTGAGCTGGCGGATCATTGCCATCAAAGGGTCGGTCTTGTTCATCGAGCTCGCTCCTTCAATTGCTCTTTCGATTCGTCGAGAAGGACTTGCGCCCGATTGACGGCCGCAAGCGAGCGGCCGAAGTCGATCCGCGGGCGCATCGACGTCTGCGCCTCGCCTGACTGGTCCTGCTGTGCCGGGGCTGCGGGGAGCGCCTTTTTGACGTTGCGTCCGACCGCGAGCGCTGCCTTCAGCAACTCGGCATCTCGTTCGGGAAGCCGGCCAACCTCGATCTTCTGCAGATCCAACAGCGCTTGTTCATGCGCGTTTGTCACCACGCGCGCGGCCGCGCGATAAAAGCGCGCGCGCTCTCGCTCGGAACTCCCCTCTTCCGTGAGCCCCAGCACGCGCTCTGCCGCCAGATCCGCCATTTCGACCTTGCCGCGCACCAGCGCGGTGCGCGCGATCAGCAGATACAGGGCGCGCTGGCCGGCGTCGTCGAGTTGATCGAGCAAGGCGACAAGGCGGGGAAACCGATCCGATTGCTGCACGAAGCTGAAGCGCGCGACAGCCACTGCGAGGCGTTGGCGGAAATTCCCCGCATAGATCGAATGCCTGAAGCGTCGAAAATATCTTTGAGCCAGCGCTTCGAACTTGTCGAAATCGTCAACCTGGCCGGCGACGAAGATCTCCCGACGCAGCGCGGCCTCCTCGACCAGCGTTCCCGGCATCAGTAGTCTCGCGTCATCGAGCCGTTCGATCGCGGCTTTCGGGTCGGTCTGTGCGACGAGCGCGGACTGCACCAGTGCAATTTCGGCCGCGATGGTCGGCGGCAAGTCGCGCGCATGGATGCTCCCAAGCCGCGCCTTGGCGTCCTCCGCCCGGCCTTCCACATAGGCGATCGCGCCATCCAGGATCGCCTCATCGAGGACGAGCAGTTTCCGGGAGCGCAGCGCTTCCGCCACCTGGGGCGATCCTCCGCTCAGCAGGAAGGTCACCACCGCGCGCGAGTTTCTCGGCTCCTTCCAGACGGACGGATCAACTTTCTGAAACTCTTCGCCCAATCGCTTGAGCAGGGCCGGCTGCGCATTGTGCGCCTCCAGGCTTCCGCGCGCGATGTCATCCTGCAAAGCGTGAAGCGTCCGGACCAGTTGATAGGGTTCGCGCGACGGCGCTTCAGCCTCTTCGGCTCGGGCTGCGCCGACCAGAACGACCAGCGCGACGGCGATGGTTCCCGCGCGGTTCATGGCAAAGGAGTACGAATCAAAAGCTCGATCCGCCGATTCTCGGCGGCCGACGGATCGTACTGGTTTTTCGGCCGGCGATCGGCAAAACCTTCAATATGGTCGACGCGCCGGGCATCGAGCCCGCCGCGTATCAGCATGTGATAAGCCATGTGAGCGCGCGCGGTCGACAATCTCCAATTATCGTATTCCGACGATCGATAGGGGCGATTATCGGTATGGCCGCGTACAATCACCGGACCCTGGCTTTGTGATATCAAGGGCGTGATCTTGTCGAGGGCCCGCACGAGGCCAGCGGTTGGTTCGGCCGACCCGGTGGCGAACATGCCGTAGTTGACATCGTCGGTGAGGCTGACGAGGAGGCCCTCATTGCTCTCGCGGACCTCAGCAACAGGACGCGCCGATCCGAGCGGCGCAAGAGCGGCGGAGATGGCAGCCTGCAATTTGGCCGCCTCGCTCTGCACAGGCTTCCTTTCGGCTAGCGGAGCGGCTGAGCCTTTATCTCCTGGAGGAGCGGTTGAGCCCTTGTCTCCCGCGGGCGGAGTCGAGCCCTTCTCTCCTTGCGCCGCAGATGAACGATTGGCGGCCGGATCGTTCATGGAGTCATCATCGGCGAACAGGCCAATCGCCTTTGCCGTATTCTGCTTTTCGGTCGGTACCGGATATCCCTTGGCTGAATCGGATCCCTGAATGGGGGCCGCCGTGGCATCCGGCTTGCCTTCCGACGGGCGTGGACCTTTTCCCTCGCTGAGCGCCGTGGCGTCATTGTCGAACGGCAGATTGCCAAGCTCCTTGCTGCCTGACGCCTTCTTTTCCAGCGGCGCTGAAGACCCCATGGGCCAATAGACGGGATCAAACGGGTCTTTGAAGGCCTCGCCGCCCTTCCAACCCTCTTTGCGGGTCGAATCCAGCGCAGTGCCCACTTCCGCGATCCGCGGGGGACCGCCGGCAATTTCCGACAGCACCGCGTAAGGATCGCGGAACAGCGTCGCCTCACCGAAACGCGGCGGCTGCGCTGGCTGCGCCTGCTCCGGGCGCTGCGTATACTGCGCCGACTTGCCCGGTTCGGGTTTCGGCCGCAGGCTGTCTTCCTCCTCGGCCTTGCCGGGATCGACGCGCCGGGCATCGTTGATACCCTTGCGGTCAGGGGTCGAGTCGGTCAGCTTGATCGGATTGAAGTAGTTGGCGACGCTTTCGCGCGTTTCCTGGTTGGTGGCGCTGATGAGCCACATCACCAGAAAGAACGCCATCATCGCCGTCATGAAATCGGCATAGGCGATTTTCCAGACACTGTTGTGTGATTCCTCGCCGTCGAGACTGCTCCGGCGTCGAACGATGATCAGCTCTGCCCTGTCTTGATCGGCCATGTCAGTTCAGGATCGCGAACTTCAGTCGCTCCGCCCAGAGCTTGATCTGGGTTTCAAGGAAGACCTGATCGACGGTGACGGAAGCCTCCGCCACCGGAGCGGCCCGAAGCTCCACCGCAATCGCGCGTACCGCAAGCTTGCCGCGCAGCACCTCCACCAGTTCGGCAGGGCATGTGACCCGCAAAGCCGGCCGGCGAACATCGGAGGCGACCGACGCGAGCTGCTCGACGAAGGTGCTAACCGCCTGCTTCTGCACCGCGTTCGAAATGAACGGCTCGAGGATGCGTGCCGTCACTCCGGCGATCTTGGCTTCAAGCTGCGCGCCCGCTTCGGCGATCTCGCTGGCAATCTTGACAGCCATTTCATCCAGCAGATTGTGCTTTTCCTCGGCGAGCTGCATGCTCAGCCTGTGTCTCTCGTCGGCAAGCTTCTGCTCGAACTCGGCCAAGGCCGCCGCATAGCCGCTGGACCTTCCACGCTCATACGCCTCGTCCTCGGCGGACGGAGGCGGCGGGGCCGCCGGCCGCGGCTGCGCCTTGGGAGTGGAATGCTGGGTGTAGTCGAACGGAATGACGCGGCTACGAGCCTTTTGCGGCTCCGGCTGATCGAAGCTTGCCAGCAAACGCGCGACCTTGTCCGAACTCATGCCGACTCCTCCTGCCTAATCCATTGCTTGAGAATCGCTGCCGCCTGCTTCTCGTCAAGCTGAACGATTTGCTCCAACCGCCTCTGTGGAGCGTGCAGAACTCTTTTCGATATATCCTGGACGAGATTTGGCGGCTCTTCCCCGAATTGCTCCATCGAGCCGCCCTCGCGGCCGAGTAGCGCGGCGGTCTCGCCCGTCTCGAGCTGGGCAGTCTCGGCCGAGCGGGAGTCGAGGATCGCGTTGATCGCGGGCCGCAGGCCGAACCAGATCAGCATTGCCGCGACGGCGACGATCGCGACCGCGCTGACGAAGGCGCCCGACTGCCGCATCAACACATCGGTGAAAGTGATTGCAGGAACCGGCGGGAAGTCGCGCGCGCCTTCCATGAACTCGACCGCCGACACCTGGATCTGGTCTCCACGCTGACGGTCAATACCTGCCGCGGTTGCGGCGAGCTGGCTGATCTCGGCGACCTTTGCCTCCAAGGCCGCATCGCTGGCCTTGTCGCCAAGGCTGGCCTGGAGGCGCGGACGATTGACCAGCACCGCAAGGAACAGCTTGTTGACGACGTAGCCATCGCTCACGGTCGTCGTCGTTTTCGACGACACCTCAAAGTTGGTGACGTCCTCGCGCCGCTGCTTCTCATCGTTGGTATTCTTGTTACCGGACGCGTTGATCTGTTGATCCGGCAGGTTCTGCTGCACCGTCGTCGGCGTCTGCCGATCCAGGCTCTGCGACGATTCCTTCTCACGAACGGCGCGAACCGATCTCTGGACGCGGGACTCCGGATCGTAGACGGTCTCGTTGGTCTGCCGCTTGTCCGTGCTGAGCTGAGTGGCGACGCTGACTTCAAAATTGTCGAGCCCCAGATAGGGCGCAAGCGCCTTGCTGACATTCTCCTGGATCAGCCGGCTGACGACGCGTTGCAGGTTCGCCATGCTTGTCGGCGCCGCACCCTCGTCGTCTGATGAAAGCAGCGATCCATCGCTGTCGAGGACAGTCACCTTGTCGGCCGCCATCCCCGGGACGGCCGCGGCGACGAGGTGACGAATCGATCGCGCCGTTTTGGCATCGGCAGCCCCGTCGGTCCGGATCACAACAGATGCCGAAGGCGGCTGCTGCTCGCGCCGGAACGATCCACGCGCCGGCATGACAATGTGGACGCGCGCGGCCTTCACGCCTTTGAGGACCTGGATCGTACGGGCGATCTCGCCTTCGAGTGCGCGGACGCGGGTGACTTCCTGCATGAAGGAAGTGAGACCGAGGGAGCCGATCTTGTCGAACAGCTCGTAGCCTCCGCTGCTGCTGTTCGGCAAACCTTTCTCGGCCAGCAACGTTCTTGCCTGGGCGGTCTGCCCCGGTCGCACGAAGATGGTGTCGCCTGAGGCATTCACATCAAAGGCAATGCTAGCGTCGCGCAGGACCGAACCGACGCGCGAGACGTCTTCCCGGCTAAGACCGGTGTAGAGCACATCGAATTCCGGCCGACTCAAGTAATAGGCGCCGCCGCCCACACCCAAGAAAACGGCAAGGCCGACAAGCGCGAGCACGGTGAGGCGCCTGGGGCCAAGCTCGAGCAGATTGTTCCAGAGCCGTTGCGCATGTTCGCGGTTAACCATCAAACCCTCTGCCATACTTCCGAATCGATTCTCGATCGTGAAGCTTGTCCGAGGGTTGCGCGGCGCGAACGTAGCAAAACGGCCGCGACCAGGTCGGTCGCGGCCGTCGTAGTCACGAGGTCGAGTCTACTAGCCGCGGAACAGCGACAGGATGCTCTGGCTGCCCGCGTTCGCGATCGACAGCGCCTGAATGCCGAGCTGCTGCTGGGTCTGAAGGGCCTGCAGACGGGTCGATTCAGCGTTCATGTCGGCGTCGACGAGCTGGCCGATACCGCGATCGAGCGAGTCAGTCAGGGTCTTGACGAAGTCCTGCTGCAGGCCGATGCGGTTCTTGATGGCACCGAGGTTGGTCGCCGAGTCGGTGATCTTGGCGAAAGCATCCTGAGTGCCCTGGATGTAGGTCTCGAGCTTGTTGAGGTCAGCAGCGCTGTCGGTGAGCTTCGAGATGTCCAGCGTCGCGACGCTGAAGGTTTCCCAGGCCGTACCGTTATAGGCATCGTAGGTCTGGTCGAGGATGCCCTTCTTGGTGGCGACCGGCGGGGTGATCGCGGTCATCGAGACCGCGGCACCGAGACCGGAGACGCTGGCGTCGATCGAGATGTCCGCGTCGTTGCGGCTCTTGAACGACAGCGCGTCACCGGCCGCCGAGACGCCGACCGACAGACCCTCGATGCCGAGCTTGTTGATCGCCGTCGCGATGTCCTTGAGGGAGGTGTTCTTCGCCACAGCGATGTTGGTGGCCGTGCCGCCGACGGTCACCACGATGTTGCCGCCAACGTCGTTGGTGGCATCGTAGGCACCCGTGGTGGCCGTCGGGAAGGCCTGCGCGGCGTAGGTGGTGTCCAGGTTCGCGTCGTAGAGCTTGATCGAGTCAAGATTGACCGAAAGCGTGTCGATCTTGACGGTGCCGCCGGCACGAGAGAAGGACGAAACGACGGTCTTCGAGGAGTTGTAGCTCGCCGAGGTCGAATCGACCGAGATCCAGTTTTCACCGTTGAAAACCGCGCTGTCGGCGGTGTTCTTCAACTGCTTCTGCAGTTCGGTAATTTCGCTCTGGATCTTGGCGCGATCGACGCCAGGCGTACGGGCGGCAACCAGCTTCGCGTTGATCTGCGAGACGACGCTGACGGTGCCGTTCAGGCCCGTATACATCGTGTCGATGGTCGCGGCGCCGAGGCCGAGGGCGTCCTGCACGGCGCTCAGAGCCATGTTGTCCGAACGCATCGTGGTGGCGATCGACCAATAAGCGGCGTTATCGGACGCCGTCGACACCCGGTAGCCGGTGGAGATGCGGTTCTGGGTGGTCGCAAGACCCGCGCTAACCGTCCGCAGGGTCTGCAGAGCGGTCATGGCGGAGGAGTTGGTCATCAAGCTTGACATTGATTATGTCCCTTAGTGTGAGGTGTTTATCTGGGGGGACATACCGGGCTTTCACCGGTACGGCAGGGCGGCATCATGCCTTTGGGGTTGAAGGAACACCCAACCTGCCGTTCATCCTTGCTAGCATCCGAACCTTACCCAGAGCTGAACAGCAGCTCGAAGATTTGCGGTCCGGATGCCATGCGAGGCACCCGATGCCAGATCATGATCCGATCAGACGAAATCGGATCATGATCTCATCTCTTTGTTAAGCATGATCTCCGCGCAGACGCTGTACATTTATCGCGAGGGAAAACCGGTTTTTTCCGGATCATGCTCTACTGAAACGATCGTACCAGGCCGATGGCGAGGAGATTCCATCCATCGATCAGCACGAAGAACAGCACCTTGAAAGGAAGCGCGAACACGGTCGGCGGCATCATCATCATGCCCATGGACATGGTAAGCGTGGCGACAACCATGTCGATCACCAGAAACGGCATGATGACCAGGAAGCCAATCTCGAAGGCCCTTCGCAGCTCGGAGATCATGAAGGCGGGTATGATCACGCGCAGATCGATCCGCTGGCCGTCGGGCCGCGTCTTGAAGCCTTCGGCCGCCAGGCTTTCAAAGCTTTGCAGATCCTTCTCGCGAACATGCGCCATCATGAAATCGCGGAACGGATCGGTCACACGGGTATATGCTTCCTGCTCGGAAATTTCGTTCTGCATCAACGGTTGAACGCCGTCCTTCCAGGCGCGGTCAAATGTCGGGGCCATGACATAGAAGGTCATGAAAAGCGCGAGGCTGATCATGACGATATTTGACGGCGTCGTCTGCAGTCCGAGGCCTGCGCGCAGGAACGAAAGCGCGACGACGAACCTCGTGAAACTCGTCACCATGATCAGAAGTCCGGGCGCCAGCGACAAGACCGTGAGCAGCGCCACGAGCTGGATGATCCGGCCACTGGCGCTTCCGCCGCCTTGCGGGATCAGCGTGGACAGATCCGGAATCTGGGCCGCCGCCGCGGTGGGGAGAAGAGCCAGGAGCAGGACGAGGCAGAAACGCTTCATTGGATGACCAGTGTTTCGATGATCAGTTCGCGCACCTTTCCGCCCGAACGGATCGCCGCCCGCTCGTTGAGATCCTCGCGAAGATACTGCAGCCCGCGCGCGCCCTCGATTTGCGTCGCCGACACCGTTCGCAGGTAGGACACGATGTCTTCGCCCAGCCGGGCCGCGAGAAGGTTCGCCTCCTCCTCGTTCATCTGATCGGTGACGACCGATCCCTCCATGCGGACCCAGGTGCCGGTCGGCGCCGCCAGGTTGGTCACTACCGGTGAGATCTTCCGCAGGCGCGCCGTCGGACTGAATGCGCTGGCGACCGGCCGCTCCACGGGATCCTTTTGGCTATCCGCGATCCGCTGCCCGGCGGACAGGAGATACAGGCTGGCAAGGCCGCCCGCCCCAGCAGACAGCATTGTAATCAGCAACAATGCGGCCAACCATTGCATCACGTTTCCCATGCTCCGCTCCGCCGCCTGACGAGCTTCGCCACTTCTGGCCGCACCATCGGCTAGAACGGCCCGACCTGGTCGTAGATCTGTTGCCCCCACGCCGGCTGCTGCACCTCCATGAGCCGGCCGCGGCCACCATAGGAAATTCGCGCCTCTCCGATCTTGTCGTAGGGAATGGTGTTGTTGCGGCCGATGTCCCGCGGCCGGACGATACCGGCAACGTTCACGATGCGCAGTTCGTAATTGACGCGCATTTCCTGCGATCCGCTGATCAGCAGGTTACCGTTCGGCAGCACGTCGACCACGACCGCCCCGACCGAGAACTTGACCTCATCGGTGCGGTCGATCTTGCCCGCTCCCTTGGTCGACGTTTGCGAGTCGACGTTGCCATTGGCCTGTCCCTTGGGCGACCAGCCAAATATGTCGACGAGGTAGTCGGCGCTGAACTTCGTCTTCGAATCCCGTGACCGGTCGGTCTTGTTGTCGAAGGTCGCCTTGTCGTTCATGGAGATGGTGACGGTGATGAGATCACCGATGCGTGCTGCGCGCGGATCGCGGTAAAGATCCCTCCGCTCGTCCCACAGCGAGTGATAGCCTGCAGCGTATCGGCTGCGCGGCTCGACGGGAACCGCGCGCGCTTCGGCGTGCAGGCCTTGGCCGATCGGCGACATATAGGGCGCCTGGTTGATCTCGGCGAGGCTGCTCATGCAGCCCCCCAGAGCGAGAACCGGAAACAGAGAAAGTAAGCGAAGAACCTTCATTTGTTCGTCTTCCCGTCGTCGGGGCGCCGCATGCCCGCCAGGGTATCGGCCAGGTGGGCCGCGCGCCCGGTCTCCATCTCGTTGAGGATCGCGCTTGCGGTCCGCACGCGAAGCTTGGCGAGCACGGCAGCCGCGGTTTCATCCGCCATGCTGGCGATCTGCCGTGCGGCGGCATCCGGGTCCATGCCGGAGTAAATCTCGACGACGTTGTCTTCCGCCTTCTTCAGGAAGTCTTCGCGCAGCTTCAGCCATTTCTCGTACTCGGCGCGCTTCGCCTCCAGCTCGGCGATCCGCTCCCGAAGCTTGGCCTCGGACGCTTCAAGCTGCTTTTGCTGCCACGCCACGCGCGCGTCCAACGCTGCATCCGTGATGTTCTTGCAGAAGTCGGTGGCGTCGGATCCGCGCTGATCGGTTGTCGCCGGCTCTGCAGGCACCGATGGCGACGCTGCATTTTTTGCAACGGTCGCAGTCGTCAGCGGCAGCTCAAGCTGGGAATTGCCGGACGGCGCCTCCGGCTTGGCGACAGGGCGAGACGGCACCGCGCGCGATGTCTTGGCGAAGTTGGCCAGGTTCAGCGGCTTCGACAATTTCTGCTCAGGCTGCGCCCATGCCGACGCCTGCGCGGAGAGCGCAAGACACCCCGCAAGGAGCATGCTTCTTCCCAGCAACGTCGCGCGCCTCACCATCCGCTCTCCGCACAGCATCTGTCCGAAGCGTTGCACGTTCAAGCTTGTGCCACGCTGACGCGACGTTCTACTGGATGACAAGATCGGCTTGCAGTGCGCCCGCCGCCTTGATCGCCTGCAGGATCGCGATGATGCCCTGTGGCTTCAATCCGATCTGGTTCAAGCCACGCACAAGACGCTGCAAGTCCGTTCCGCGCAAGATCGCGACTTGCGCGCCATTCTCACCGGCTTCGATGAACGTTTGCGGCACCACGACCGTTTCGCCGCGGCGCGAGAATGGCCCAGGCTGGGAAACGACCGGCATCTCGGTGATCCGAACCGAGAGATTGCCGTGGGTGACGGCGACGGTCGAGACCTGGACGTTTCGGCCGATCACGACGGTGCCGGTCCGTTCGTCGATGACGACACGCGCGGGTGTATCAGGCTCGACCAGCAGTTCGCCAATCTCGGCGATGAAACGAACCGGCGCGACCGAGCGCGGCCGCGACAATACGATCGACCGGAAGTCGCGCTCGAAGGCCATGCTGGCGCTGTATCGTCCCTGACCGTAGTGGTTGATGGCGTCGATGATTCGCGTCGCGGTGACATAATCCGGATTTTTCAGCTCGAGAATGAGTGATTCCATCTGGTAGAATTTGCCTTGCACCTCGCGCTCGATCAGCGCGCCGTTCGGAATGCGGCCTGAGGTCGGAACGCCCTGACTGACCGTCTGCGCGGCACCTTCGACCGAGTATCCGCCGACTGCAATGGCGCCCTGGGCCACGGCGTAGACCTCACCGTCGGCGCCGCGGAGTTGGGTCATGAGGAGAGTGCCCCCCAACAGCGAAGAGGCATCACCGAGCGAGGAGAGCGCGACATCCATCCGCGAACCACCGGTAGCGTACGGCGGCAGATCGGCCGTCACCACGACAGCGGCAACGTTCCGCGTCCGGAGCAATGTTCCCCGAATATTGATCCCCATGTTATCGAGCATCGATTGCAGCGACTGCTCGGTGAAAGGGGCGTTGCGTAACGTATCACCGGTCCCTTTAAGACCGATCACCAGACCGTAACCGATAAGCTGGTTTTCCCGCACACCCTTGAGGTTGGCGATATCCTTGATCCGCACCGCCGCATCGGCGACGGTGCAGGAAAGCAGCAGGACGATGAATGATAAAAGTCGCAATATCATCCGTTTTGAATCCGCACCGATCCGTCCGACTGGATGACGCCCCTGATAATCACGCCCGTATCGAGGTTCCGAAGCTGGATCATGGTGCCCGGACTGCCGGACTGCAGCGATGAGGCGTAGGTGACGATGGTAAGCGATCCATCCTCGACGATCACCTTGACGACATTGCCTCGCGCCACGAGTTTCTGCTCTTCGAGGGCGTTGATCGGGATCGGCTGGCCCGCCACCAGCGTCCTTCGCGCGACCCGGCCAACGAGCGATGCCCGGTCGGCGGCAAAGGCCGCTGCACCGGGCATGTTCGGCGCGAAGGCGCGATCGATGATCAACTCGTCCTTGATCAGATCGCCCGGATAGATCACCGTTGCCGGCACGAGCAAGCGCACGGATTCTTCCGCGATCGCGCCACCACCTGCACCGCCCGCAGCGAGCAAGAGCGCTGCGAGCATGGAAACCAGGGCGAACTGGACGAGCTTCAAGACGCTTCTCCGCTTGCAATCCTATCGAAGGCCCTTGGAGACCGTCGACGCCATCTCGTCGGCCGCCTGGATCACCTTCGAGTTCATTTCGTAAGACCGCTGCGCCGAGATCAATTCGGTGATCTCCTTGACCGGATCGACGTTCGAACTCTCCAGATAGTGCTGATGGATCTTGCCGAAGCCGATATCGCCGGGAACGCCAACGACCGGGACGCCGGACGCCAACGTCTCCTTGTAGAGATTGCCACCAAGTGGATCGAGGCCGGCCTCGTTGGCGAAATTCGCGAGATTTAGCTGGCCGAGCAGGCGCGGATTAACCTCGTTGTCCAGCTTGGCGTACACCTGGCCCGATTCATTGACCGTGACATCGACCGTCCCTTGCGGGATGATAATCGCGGGATCGACGTTGTAACCATCCGCCGTCACCAACTGCCTGTCCGCGTTGGTATTGAAGGCCCCGGCGCGGGTGTAGAGCGTTTCGCCGTTCGGCCCCACGACCTGGAACCACCCTCTGCCGTTGACGGCGAGATCGTAGGTATTGCCGGTTTGCGCCAACGCGCCCTGCAGGTGCAACTTGCGCACGGCCACCGACCGGACGCCCAGCCCCAGCTTGGCCCCTTCGGGGACCGCAGCTTCGCCGGAGCGGTTCGGAACGCCCTGCATGCGATCGACCTGGTAGAACAGGTCGGTGAACTCGGCTCGCGAACGCTTGTACGATGTCGTATTGATGTTCGCAATGTTGTTGGCGATGACCTCGACATTGAGCTGCTGCGCGCTCATTCCGGTCGCCGCGATGGCAAGCGCTCTCATTTGCTATCCCTCAGATCGCCATTCGGCTGACTTCTTGGTACGCCTGCACGACCTTGTCGCGCACGGCGACCGCCATCTGCAGCGTCTGCTCGGCGGACATGACGGCCTCGACCACGCTCTGGGCCGACACCTTGCCCTGGATATAGGACACCGACGCGGCCTCTCCGCCCTTGAGGCTACCGATCGCATCGGCGGCAACCTGCTCCAGGACTCCGTCAAAACCGAGCGAGGGTCGAGCCGCCTGCGGTGCGGCCGGCGCGGACGTCGCAACGCTGCTTGATTGAACGACGCCGGCAACGTCTTTCAGAACCGAAGAAACCGCTTCCATCATCATGGACTATGCCCCCTTCAACAGATCGATCGTCATGGCAACCATCGACCTCGCCTGCTTGATCACCTGCAGATTGGCCTCATACGACCGGTTGGTTTCCCGCATGTCGGCCATTTCGATCAGCATGTTCACGTTCGGCAGCTTGACATAGCCGTCCTGGCCGGCCGCCGGATGAGTTGGCTCGTAGTCGACCCGAAACGGAGCACGGTCGACACCGATGTCCTTGATTTTCACGACCCGCACACCCGCCGCGCGATCGACCTCCGCAGAGAACGTCGTGGTCTTGCGTCGGTAGGGCTCGGCACCGGGCGTACGGCCAGTGGAGTTGGCGTTTGCCATGTTCTCGGATACGACGCGCATTCTGGTCGACTGCGCCTCAAGTCCCGAACTGGCGATTTGAACTGATGCCTGCAGCGGATCGATCATCAAGCCTCGCGTTAGCTCTTTGCACCGGTCATGAACATGCGGTGAAACGATTTGACGATTGCGACATTCAACGAATAGTCCTTGTTGATATCGCCCGCCTTGAGCATTTCCTGCTCGAGGCTCACCGAGTTTCCGGAGTGAACGACTTCCCAGCTATTCTCCTTGCGCGTGCCCTGCGGACGCACGAGCGAGCCGGTGGTCATATGTTTCGGAGATGTGACTGCGAGCGGCACGACTTTGGTATCGAGTATCTTGTCGAACGGCTCGATATCCTGCGCTCGGTAGCCGGGCGCATTTGCATTGGCTACGTTCGACGAAATCGTGGACTGCCGAAGCGACAGCCAGCGTGCGTGAGATGAGGCAAGATCGAAGAGATAAACGGGTCCCACAACGTCCTCGTCACAGTCATCCTATGACGATCGTATACGAACCCAAACTTGTCCGAGGCTGGTGAGATCTCCGCCGTTGATGCGGAGCGTTTTTCACGCACCCGCCTTCTGCTTGCGTGAATGCAGGAAATAGATGATTTCGGCCACCGGACGAAAGAACTCTTGCGGAATCACGCGGTCGACCTGGGCGGCACCGTACATGGATCTCGCGAGCATCTTGTCCGCCACGACCGGCACATTGTTCTGCTCGGCGATTTCCCTGATCTTGAGAGCGATGAGATCCTGCCCCTTCGCAAGCACGGTCGGAGCTGCATCTTCGCCATGTCGATACTTCAGGGCGATCGCATAATGAGTGGGATTGGCCACGACCAACGTCGCGCGGGGGACCGCAGCCAGCATCGACTTTCGTGCCCGATCGCGGGCCAACGACCGCAGCCGCGACTTGACCAGAGGATCACCCTCGGCCTGCTTGAATTCGTCCTTGAGCTCCTGCCGTGTCATGCGCAGGTCACGCCGCCAGTGGAATCGTGCCCAGACGAGATCGAGTGCCACCAGCACGATAGTAGCAATGCTGATTGCCGATACGAGCCGCATCGCAGTCGTCAAGATAAGTTCCGGAACGCCGGTCGGGTCGCTAAACAAGGAATTCACGGCCACAGCCTCCTCGGCCCTCAATACGATGCTCACCACAATGCCTACGGCAAAAAACTTAAAAGCGGCCTTCAGGAACTCGACGCGTCCCTGACCGCCGAACAATCTTTCCCATCCTTGGGAAATCGAAATACGTGAGCTGTCGGGCGTTATCCTCTCGAACACCAGACGCGGAGCGTTCTGCAGAAACGAAGCCGCCAACCCGGCAATCGCCAAGACGATCACGATTGGAAGCAGTAGCGCGGCCGAACTGCCCCCGATGACGACCATGAATTCCACCGCATCCGCACCGTTACGGATGCGAATCCCGGAGGGATCATCGATCAACCGGCTCAGCGTCGATGCCAGTTTCCGGACACTGTCGACCGTAAGGAAGCTCAGGATGATGAGGAGCGCGATCATGGACGAGAAGACCGACGCTTCACGCGAGACCGGAATTTTGCCCTTCTCGACGGAGTCCCTTATCTTCTTTTCCGTCGGCTCTTCGGTCTTGCTCTCCTTGTCGGGTCCCTCGGCCATAACGGTCAGTCTTTACGTGAATACCGGCTGATCTTCCTGATCCGGGTTGAGCTCGATCTCTCCTCGCCCGGCCATGTCGAGCGCAAGGTCCGTGATCGTGCGGCGCGCCTCCAGGATTTCGCGCTGGTTCGAAGGGACGCTGCTGGCGAGCTCGTGCTCGACCAGCCGGCGCGTCCGCGACGCCAGCGACGACAGAATGAGTTCGCGAAAGCTCGTATCCGTTCCCTTCAGCGCCGTCACCGTGCGATCGGTCGGGACCTGGTCGAAGATCAGCATGCGCGCCTTGGCGGTGAGATTGACGATATCGTCAAACGTGAACAGCATCCCCTTCAGTATCTCCGCCGACTTCGGTCGCGATTCGGAGAGATTCTTCAGCGATTCCTCCATCTGCGTCCGCTCCATCTTGTTGATGATGTCGGCCATGCGAGGATAGGTGTCGGATGCGAGGTTGCGCCCGAAGTTGATCATGAAGTCTTCGTGCATGGTCTTCTCGATGACCCCCATCGCCTCCTCGACAACGGGTTTCAGGCTCAGCATGCGGCGCATCAGATTGTGCCGCAACTCCGCCGGCAGCAGGCTCATCACGCGCGCGGCGCACGCGGGCTTCACCCTGGAAAGGATCAAGGCGGCCGTTTGCGGATGCTCCTTGAGCAGATAGTTGGCCAGCAGGCTTTCGGACACGGAAGAGACCCGTCCCCACACCGACTTGGTCTTGTTGCCGAGCACCTCCGATATGATGTCCGTGACCTGCTCGGGAGGAAGAACGCCGGTGAGCAGTTTTTCCAGCTCGCCGACCGTTCCGAAGATGTTTGGCCCGGTCGTGAAGTGCTGGGCGAACTCCTCGATGATCGCCTCGAGCTCGGGACCTGAAATAGGCTTCAATTCCGCCGCTGCGCGCGTGACGAGCTTGATCTCTTCCGGATCGAATTCCTTTAGAACGCCGCCGGAGAGCTCCCGGCCCATGGCCAGAAGGAGCGCGGCAACCTTCTCGGTACCGCTCAGCGGCCTGGCTTCGGAGCTACGCTTTGCAGGTGCATTGAACGCCATTCGGAGATCCCTTACGCCTCTGCATCGCCTGGGGATCCTCCGACGATTTCGGTGAGGACACGCCGAATCGCGAGTTCTCATCCTCCACGACGACGACCGCGCCGCGCGCCACGATTCGACCGTTGACAACCACCTCCACCGGCTCGCCAACGCGATGATCGAGCGGAATGACGGCGCCTCGCCCCAGCTTCATCAGATCGGCGACCGGCATCGTCGCCGAGCCAAGAAGAACCTGGACAGTGACCGGAATGCGCAGGATCGGCTCGAGGTTTGTAAGTCGGCTGGTTTCCTCCGCCGCGCGCGCAGCAAGATCCGCCAGTTTTCCGAACGCGGCTCCTCCCAGCTTGGCCGTCTCCGACGGATTCTGCGTCGGCGCGGTAGCTGATTCGGCTTCGAATGGCTGCTTCATTTCACGTGCTTTCTCGGCAATTTCGTTTTCTGGCGACCACGCCAATTATAACTACCTGCGGGACACATCGGCGCGAGTTTCGATATCGATGATTGCCTTGCGCGCCTCTTCGATCTTGCTCCCGAGGATGTTGACGAGCTGCTTTCCATCGGCGCTGAACTCCCGCACCATGAGCACCATGTCGTCCATGGTTTCAGTGGTCTTGCCCAGAATGAAAGCGAAGTCTCCCTGACTGGCGCGCAGGTGAACGAGCTCCCGGTGCATCCTCGTCACACGGATGGTGGTGACAAGCAGCGCCGCCAGGAGAATAAGGTCAACGAGATAGGATGCCATCGATGAACTCCCGCTTTTGATCCGCCGATTCCTTGACTTGCAGTGAATAGGCCCCGTTTAGCTGTCCCATTTGGCACCAGAACAGCCGCTGATTGTTGCACTCGAGCCTCACGAGGGTGCTCGGCGTGGCATTCAGCTCGATCACCTGACCCACCTGGAATCCCGCGACTTCGCCGAGAGTGAGCGAGCGCTCCTCGAGCACTGCTTTCAGCACCACCTCGGTGCGCTGTATCTCGTTGTGGAGCTGCTTGCTCCAGTTCGGGTCCGTGGATACGGACTCTCCGGACACGATCTGCGAGAGCGCCTGGCGGAGAGGATTGAGAACCGAGTGCGGAATGACGATGAACATCTCGCCACCGCGGTCCAATCCCTGGACCAGAATCTTGGCATATACCGCCATGTTGTTGAGCCGGCCGATTGCCAGATAATCCATCCGCGTCTCGACGCGTTCCAGATTGAACTGGACATCCGAAGCGCGCGAGAACGACGATTGCAATGCCTTGCCGAAGCGTTCGAACAGCGCTTCGGCAACATGCAGCTCCACGTTCGAGAAAACGCGCGGCATGTCCAGCGGCGGCTCCGCCCCGTCGGAGCCGAACAACAGCTCCACCATTGTACATACGAAGTCGCGATCGAAGCCGATGAGGATTCGGCCGTCCCACGCCTGAGCGTAGAACACCGCCACGATCGCCTCCGATTCGCGGCCGTCGAGAATCTCGGAAAGACGGTCGCTACCGACGCCGGTCAGCGAAAAATACGACTGCGATGG
Source organism: Bradyrhizobium sp. 31Argb (assembly GCF_043638955.1). NCBI lineage: Bacteria > Pseudomonadati > Pseudomonadota > Alphaproteobacteria > Hyphomicrobiales > Nitrobacteraceae > Bradyrhizobium > Bradyrhizobium sp. 31Argb. The sequence goes on from NZ_JBEGDB010000003.1 coordinate 53,711, forward strand.
CGACATCGACCGGAGACTCTCGGCGCAGAGGTTGGTCATCTGATCGAAGATCACATGCAGCATCGGCATGCGATCGACCGAGATTCCGGCAGCCCCGAGCAGTTGATCCGGCGCCGGCTCGTGCCGCAGCGGCTTGCTTTCCGACATTAGGCCTTTGCTCCCGCCACTTTCGCCCCCTGTTCACCACCGCCGCCCTTTGCGGCGCCGGCGATGGTTTCGTTTTCGACCACGTCGATCGAGGGACGATCGCCAGGTCCGATCATCTTGCGGCCATGCTCGATTGCGATCTGCGGCAGCGCGCCGTTCATGAAGGCGAGCAGCGTCTGCTTGACGATGATGTACATCCGGCATTGCTGCTCGCGCACCATTTTGACCTTGTGGGCCAAAGGCGCAACAAGACCGTACGAGAGAACAATTCCGGCAAATGTTCCGACCAGCGCCGCCCCGATCAAGCCACCGAGAAGCTTGGGCGACTGATCGAGCGCCCCCATCGCCTTGATGACGCCCAGGACCGCAGCCACGATCCCGAGCGCCGGCAGGCCTTCCGCGACCATCATCAGAGAATGGTACGGCTTCAGTTTGCTGCGAACGATCGTTTCGATCTCTTCGTCCATCAGCGCCTCGATTTCATGCGGTCGCGCACTTCCCATGACGATCAGGCGAAAATAGTCGCAAATGAAATGCACGAGAGAATCGTTGGCAAGTACGGTCGGAAAGTTCTGGAAGATCTCCGACGATGTCGGGTCGTCAATATGCGCCTCGACTTCATTGCGCCCCTTGTTGCGCACTTCGCGCATGAGCGCGTGCAGAAGTCCGAGCAGGTCGAGGTAGTGGCGCTGCTTCGGCACAGCCACGGTAAGCGCCTGTACGGTCGCGACACCCGTGTCGATGACGACCTTCCAGGGGTTCGCGACAATATAGGTGCCGATCGCCATGCCGGCGATGATCACAAACTCCCACGGCTGCCAGATCACGCTGACATGCCCACCCATCGCCACGAAGCCGCCCAGCAGGCTCGCGATCGTGACGATGACGCCAAAAAGAATGCTCAAGCACACCGCTCCGAATTGGGACACATTCGTTTAGGCAGCGATCCTTGCACGAAGCTGTCACTGGACCGCCGCGAACAGCCTCGCACAAGCTTGCCGGTCGATTTTTCAGCCAGTCTTAATCCTTGTGTGCGCGCAGGAGTTGCTTCCGCGATGGTGTCCCACGATCGCAAACTATCGGAGATCTCCGGCAATCCGGCTCGATCTCCGAGGAGGCCGCACGCACGAACCTGAAGATCGGAAGATAGCCGGTATGCAATCAGCGCTCTATGTCAGCCTTTCCGCTCAGGTCGCCGTCGAAAAGAGGCTTGAGACCATCGCCAACAATCTGGCGAACATGAAGACGACCGCTTTCCGCGCCGACGCAGTGAAGTTCGAAACGGCAATGTCGCGCGCGGCATCCCAGCCCGTCGCCTTCTCGACTCCCAGAGAAAACTTCATCTCTCGAAGGCCCGGAAGTGTGACGCGGACCGAGAATAGCCTCGACGTCGCCGTCATCGGGAACACATGGATGGGGTTTACCGGTCCCACCGGCAAGGCTTACACACGGGACGGCCGGATGCAGATCAACCGCACTGGCGAATTGCAGACCGTTTCAGGGTTCCCCGTGCTCGATGCAGGCGGTACGCCGATCATCGTCGATCCCGAGGGCGGACCGCTAACGATCTCGCGAGACGGGACCATTACGCAAAACAACAACCAGGTCGGGGTGCTCGGCCTGTTCGACATTCCTGTGGGCGCAAAGCTGGAGCGCTACGGCAATTCGGGGGTCATTCCGGACCGTGCCGCGACGCCCGTCGTCGATTTCATGTACACCGGCTTCCAGCAGGGCTTTGTCGAGGAGTCCAACGTCGACCCGCTGTCGGAGCTGACACAGTTGATCACCGCGTCGCGGGCGTTCCAGAGCGTCACCTCGCTCGTCGAGGGCTCCGAGGGCACAATGCAGAACGCGATTCGCTCGCTTGGCGAACCGTCCAAGGCATAGCGGCCAGCAACACAGGAGCCTGGTAATCGATGAATGCGCTGGAGCGGCTGGAATCGACGCTTTCGTCGCTCCGCAAGGACGTGCCGACGGTCCGGGTGGGCGGCACCGTTTCAGAGGTCGCGCCGACGCATTACCGCGTGTCGGGCCTCTCGCGATTCGTAAGACTGGGCGAGTTGATCGGGCTCGAAATCGATGGCCAGGTACAACTCGGCGAGGTCGTTCGTATCGACGGGAACGGCGTCACTGCCAAGCCGTTCGATTCCCACATCGGGGCGGGCCTGGGTCTCGTTGCCTATCGTCATCCACCGAAGACGATCTCGCCACATCCAAGTTGGAAGGGCCGGGTGCTCAACGCCCTCGCCGAGCCGATCGACGACGCTGGCACGTTGCACGTCGGCGACCGGGTGATGTCAACGGATGCGAGCCCACCGCCCGCCATCAGCCGTGCCCGCGTGCGCACGCCGTTGCGGACGGGAGTGCGCGTGCTGGATCTGTTTACGCCGCTCTGCGTCGGGCAGCGCATTGGTATTTTTGCCGGGTCAGGCGTCGGCAAGACGACGTTGCTATCCATGATTGCGCAAAGCCAGGGCTTCGACACCGTCGTCACGGCCTTGGTCGGCGAACGCGGCCGCGAGGTACGCGAATTCCTCGAGGAGGCACTGGTTCACCATCGATCGCGCGCGATCACGGTGGTGTCCACGAGCGACGAAAGTCCGATGATGCGCCGGATGGCGGCAAAGACCGCCACCACGATCGCCGAATATTTTCGGGATCGCGGCGAATCGGTGCTGCTGATCGTCGATTCGGTCACACGCTTCGCTCACGCGGCCCGCGAAATCGCGCTGGCCACCGGCGAGCCCGCGGTTGCGCGCGGCTACGCCCCAAGCGTCTTTAGCGAGCTGCCGCGCCTGCTCGAACGGTCCGGACCCGGCATCGACGGACAGGGCTCAATCACCGGCATTTATTCCGTGCTCGTCGATGGCGATGACCACAATGAGCCGGTAGCAGACACGGTGCGCGGCACCCTCGATGGGCACATCGTGCTTGACCGGGAGGTCGCAGATCAGGGGCGCTATCCCGCCGTCAATGTACTTTCATCGGTATCGCGCCTGGCCCAACAAGTCTGGACCGCGGACGAACGCAATTTGCTGCGAAAGTTGCGCGCCATGATCGCGCGCTTCGAGGACACGCGCGATCTTCGCTTGATGGGCGGTTATCAGCCGGGTCGCGACGGCGAACTCGATCAAGCTGTCCAACTCGTTCCGAAGATCTACGATCTGATGCGGCAAGCGCCGTCGGACCCGCCGAGCCGTGAGCCGTATCAGGAATTGCTGAACCTCATCAAGGCCGCAATCGAGTAGCGATTTGGCTTTCTGGGCACCAAGACCATCGCAGTGTCGTACATGCGCGCGACGATCGGCTCTCCCCTGTTCGCCTCGAAACCCTTCCACTTTGCGCGAGGGTGATTGTGATTGCGCAGGCTGCGGGAGGGACCGTGAGGCGACGCGAGTTCATAGCGCTCCTCGGCAGCGCGGCGGCAATCCGGCCGTTCGGCGCGCGTGCAGAGCGGTTGCCGGAACGCATCCTTTATTTCACACTCTCCGCCGGCTATCGGCACGAAGTCATACCGCTTTCCGAGTCAATACTGACACAGCTTGGACGGAGTTCCGGCGCCTTTGAGGTCACTGCCACAGAAGACATATCCGAGTTTTCGACCGACAACCTCAGACGCTATGCCGGGGTGATGTTCTTCACCACCGGAGAACTCCCAATGAAGGACGCTGAAAAAGCAGCTCTTCTCAATTTTGTGCGCTCCGGCGGTGGTTTCCTCGGCGTTCACTCAGCCACGGACACGTTCTACACTTGGCCGGATTATCTTGATCTGATCGGCGGTTACTTCGATGGTCATCCATGGCATCAGGCCGTGACCATCAATGTCGTTGATCCCGGCAATCCACTGGTGGCGCATCTCGGCGATACCTTGCAGTTCGAGGACGAGATCTACCAGATCAGAGACTTCGACCATCGCGGATCACAGGTGCTGCTACGCCTCGACCAAAACTCGGTGGACCTTGGCAAGCCGGGTGTGCATCAACGGTCCTATGGCTGGCCCCTCGCCTGGACCCGATCTTACGGCCGGGGGCGAGTGTTCTATACGGCGCTGGGCCACGAGGCTTCAGTATGGCGCGACGCTCGATTCCAACGCCTCCTTACGAACGCCATCCTTTGGTCTATCGGAAGGTCACCATAACTTTGTCGCTCCTGACGCTCGCCGGATTTCTCACAGCAAGAAGGCAAGCGCCGCCTCGCAGCGATCTTCTATCTTCAGCGTGAGCAGGTGATCGGCACGAGTCCGACCGAGATTGACGGCCGCGATCGGCAGGCCATTTTGAGCCGCCATCTGCGCGAAGCGAAAGCCGGAATAGACCATAAGCGAGGAACCGACGATCAACATGCCGTCGGCTTCGTTCAGATCGCTCTTGGCGGTGGCGACGATGTCGCGCGGAACATTTTCGCCGAAGAAGACGACATCCGGCTTGAGAACGCCGCCGCACAATCGGCAGGTCGGTACGACAAAGCTTGAGAAATCTTCGTTCTCAACGTCAGCGTCCCCGTCCGGAGCGTCCGCGGCGTCCAAAGCAAGCCACGCGCCATTCAAGCGAGCCAGTTCGTCCTGAAAAGTCGATCTCGGCGTCGTCGACGCGCATCCCAGGCACCGAACCATATCAAGTCGTCCATGCAGATCGATGACCTGCTTGCTGCCAGCAGCCTGATGAAGCCCATCCACATTTTGGGTCAGGAGAATCTTGCTTCGCCCCTTCGCTTCCAGCTTGGCCAGCGCATGGTGGGCGTCGTTAGGTAATGCACGGCCAAACCTCCTCCACCCGATCAAACTCCGTGCCCAATAGCGCTGCTGGGTCGCGTGCTCTCGAATGAAAGCCTGGAAGGTTACCGGCGGCGTCCGCTTCCACTTGCCGTCGCTATCGCGATAGTCCGGGATGCCGGAATTGGTGCTGCAGCCTGCTCCCGTCAGAACGAACAGACGTGAGTGGCGGTTGATGAAGTCCTCGAGCGCATGGTCTTGCATGGTCGGCAATATTTAGTGCGTCGGTATCACTGGCGCTAGTAGGAGCGCACGCTCTCTGCGCCGGGCTCCGAGACGGTCCGGTCTGAACATCACCTCCGCGGCGGAACGCGATCTGCCTGGCCGATGGGGGTCCTTGCAAGGTATTGAAAACGTCCATTTCATAGACATTTTTGTGAGAGGCGGGGACACGACCGCCCCTTCGAATGCTGCATTTGCTCCCAACCCCACCTAATGTCCGGAATGCGAATGAAAGATTCGACATCCGCCAGCCTGCGCAGCCTGCCATCTGTCTCGGCGATCTTGAATTCGGATTCGGCTGTCGCCCTGTTGCAGCGCTTTGGGCGCGTGGCGTCGACTGAGGCTATTCGCGCGACGATCGACGACGCCCGGAACGAGATAAGGAGCGGTGCCCCGCCTCCCAGCATCGAGGACGTTGCGCTTCGCGCCTTGGCGCTGCTCAACGAACGGGACATGTCAGGACTGCGTTCGGTGTTCAATCTGACCGGGACCATTCTGCACACCAACCTCGGCCGGGCCTCGCTTGCCGAGGAGGCGATCGAGGCGGCTGTGGCAGCAATGCGCGGCCCCGTCGCACTCGAATTCGATCTCTCGACGGGCAAGCGGGGCGAGCGCGATGATCACGTGCGGCAGCTCCTTTGCGAGCTGACCGGCGCGGAAGACGCAACCATCGTCAACAACAATGCAGCGGCGGTTCTGCTCTGCCTCAACACGCTGGCTCAAGGGCGCGAAGCGATCGTCTCGCGCGGCGAACTGATCGAGATTGGCGGCGCCTTCCGTATGCCTGATATCATGGCGCGGGCCGGTGCAAACATGGTCGAAGTGGGAACCACCAACCGAACGCACGCGAAGGATTACCGCGCGGCACTGAGCGAACGGACCGGCGTCATCCTGAAAGTTCATACGTCGAACTATCGCATCCAGGGCTTCACGGCTGAAGTCGGCGCCGCGGAACTCGCGACCATCGCCGGCGAAGCGAACGTTCCGCTGCTGAACGATCTCGGGTCCGGCACGCTGGTCGATCTTTCGAAATACGGTTTGCAAAAGGAGCCGACGGTGCGGGAGGCGGTTGCGGCCGGCGCCGGCCTCGTGACATTTTCGGGCGATAAGCTGCTTGGCGGACCTCAGGCAGGTTTCGTTGTCGGCAAGACATCCTTGATCGCCGCGATCAACCGCAATCCGATGAAGCGTGCGCTCCGCGTCGACAAGGTCAGACTTGCCGCCATCGAGGCGACGTTGAAGCTCTATCGCGATCCGGATCGGCTGGCCGAGCGATTGCCGACTTTGCGTTTGCTGGCGCGCACCAAGACGGATATCGAAGCTCAAGCTGGCCGGTTGCGCCCGGTCGTCGCTCAAGCCGTTGGCAAGGCTTACACGGTGGATTTGTGCAATTGTGAAAGCCAGATCGGCTCCGGCGCGCTGCCGCTCGACACCATCGCCAGCGCAGGTCTTGTGATTCGCTCCGCCTCCGGAAGCGGCGCGCTCGACCGACTGGCGGCCGCCTTGCGCGAGTTGCGACGGCCTGTGATCGGACGAATTGCAGATGATGGCCTGACGCTGGATTTGCGCTGCCTGTCGGAGGAAGATGAATTCGTATCCACGCTTTCCGAATTGAATCCTGCCGAATTGAATCCTGATGCGCCGACCTGAGCAATGATCATCGGAACGGCCGGCCATATCGATCATGGCAAGACCGCGTTGGTCAAAGCATTGACCGGTGTCGATGGCGACCGGCTGAAGGAAGAAAAGGCGCGTGGCATCACCATCGATCTCGGCTTCGCCTATCTGCCCGTCGATGGCGGGGAGATCCTGGGCTTTATCGACGTTCCAGGTCACGAGCGCCTGGTACATACCATGCTCGCCGGCGCAAGCGGCATTGACTTCGCCTTGCTCGTGATCGCCGCAGATGACGGCATCATGCCGCAAACGCTGGAGCACCTGGCGATCATCGATCTGCTTGGCATCAGGCACGGAATCGTCGCGCTGACCAAGTCCGATCTGGTTTCGCCGCAGCGGCTTGCTGATCTCTCCGCACAAGTCCGCGAAGCAATCGGAGGGACCTCCATTGAGGGAGCCGACATTGTCCCGGTGTCCGCGCCGACGGGGCGGGGAATTGACGACCTGCGCGCAAGGCTGGCGGCGTCGGCAAAGCATGTTTCCCAACGTTCGGCGGCGGGCCGTTTTCGGCTTGCCGTTGACCGCGTCTTTACCCTCCAGGGGATAGGCGTTGTCGTTACCGGCACGGTGTTGTCCGGTTCCGTTCGCGTCGAGGATCACATCCTCATTAGTCCGTCGGGCCTGCCTGCGCGCGTGCGGTCCCTGCATGCTCAGAACAAACCGGCGGAGATCGGACGAGCCGGAGACCGTTGCGCGCTCAATCTCGCCGGCGAAGGCATCACGAAAGAGAGCATTCATCGAGGCGATGTGGTGCTGGATCCCGACCTGCACGCGCCAGCGGATCGGATCGATGCCAGGCTGCGTCTGTTGCCGGGCGAGACCAAACCGATCAAGCAATGGCTTCCGGTCCGGTTGCACCACGCCTCTACCGAAATAGGCGCGCGCATCGTGCTGCTGGGCGATGAGCCCGTTCGTCCAGGCGCGACGGCCGATGTTCAACTCGTGCTGGAGCGGCCGATCGCCGCCGCCATTCCGGATCGCTACGTGATCCGCGATGCGTCCGCGCAACGCACGATGGGCGGCGGTTATTTCATCGATCTGCGTCCGCCGAAGCGGCGGCGCGGAACGGCCGAACGGCGGGCGCAGCGTGCCGCCCTTGCGCTTTTCGATCCGCTGACTGCTTTCAAGAAGCTGCTGGCCACATCGCCATTCGCCTGGGACCTCGCCGCCTTTGCAAGAGGCCGCGCGCTGTCCGCGACAGAAGCAAAGCGCATCGAAGACGCACTGGACCTGGTTGTCCTGGAGACGCGGGAATCGAGACTCGCGCTCGCCCCCGACCGTTGGCAATTGGTGCTCGCCGAGCTCACTGAGCACGTCGCCGCCTACCATCGCGACAATCCCGATCTGCAAGGGATCGGACGCGAGAAACTCCGGCTTATGTTCCAGCCGCCGCTGCCGGCGGCGGAATTCGCCGCAGCGTTGCAAAAAATGGCGTCGATGGGTCATGTTGTCCTCGACGGCTCCTTTGTGCGCTTGCCCACCCATGCCGTGCGTCTTTCGCCCAGAGATGAAGAATCCTGGGCCACGGTCCAACCGCTCCTGGCAGGAGGCGCCCGCTTCCGCCCGCCACGCGTGCGCGACATCGCAGCCGCAACGGGGCATCCGGAGCGCGACATCCGCAGGCTGTTGAAGCTGGCCGGCCGGATGGGCTGGGCCGACGAGATTGCCCACGACCATTTCTTCTTGCGCGGCACGGTCCTTGAAATGGTGGGCATCGTTGCCGACCTTGCCGGCCGTTCCGCGAACGGCGTTTTCACCGCTGCGCAATTTCGCGACCGTGTCGAGAACGGCCGAAAGGTCGCCATCCAGATCCTCGACTTCTTCGATCGGCATGGCGTGACTGTCAACAAGGATGACATGCGCCGGATAAACCGGCATCGTCTGGACTTGTTCGGACCCCTGGTGCATTCAACCGATCAAATACAGGGAAGAGAATCGTCCCCGGTGGGGCGTTCGGACTTCAAATCCGAGTGAGGCAGCGAGCCTGTCTTTGGTGGGTTCGACTCCCGCTCTCTTCCGCCACTTCCTGAATGACCTAGATGATCTCAATGGCGGGCTCGCCTGCGCCGACCGATCCAATGATGCTGGCGCGCGGATAACCGGCCGCTTTGATCATCGCACAGATCGCCTCAGCTCGATCCGCCTTGCAGGCCACCAGCAACCCACCGGACGTTTGCGGATCGGTCAACAGCGCTCGCCGCCATGACGGCAACTCGAGTGGCAGCACCACCTGTTGGCCATAGCTCGCCCAGTTGCGCTCGGATGCGCCGGTAATGTAGCCCGAAAGCGCCAGCCGCTGCGCCGCTTCGAGAAACGGGATGCGGCTCTGCTCTATCGTCAGGCGCACGCGGGCCCCTCGCGCGATTTCAAGGCCATGCCCCAACAGGCCGAACCCGGTCACATCGGTGATGCCATGGACATCCGCGTTGTCACCCAGCACCTGACCGATCCGGTTCAGCAAGGTCGTTGATGCAATCATCTCCGCATAGGCCTCGTCGGAGAGCGCGCGTTTCTTGAAGGCGGCCGAATAGATGCCGATGCCAATGCCCTTGGTCAGGATCAACGCGTCGCCGGGACGGGCGCCGGAATTCTTGCGAACGTTATCCGGGCTGCACAACCCGATCACGGCAAGACCATAGATCGGCTCTACGGAATCGATCGAATGACCGCCCGCGATGGGAATGCCGGCCTCAGCGCAGATCGACGCGCCGCCGCCCAGAATCCCCTGCACGGTTTCGATCGGAAGTTTTCCGAGCGGCATGCCGAGAATGGCGAGCGCCATGATCGGCTTTCCGCCCATGGCATAGACGTCGGATATCGCGTTCGCCGCCGCGATCCGCCCGAAATCATGCGGATCGTCTACGACCGGCATGAAGAAGTCGGTGGTTGCGACAATGCAGGTCTTGTCGTCGATCTGCCAGACCGCGGCGTCATCCCCGGTTTCGGTGCCGACGAGGAGCTGTGCGTAAGGCGCAGCCGCTGCTTGATTGGCGAGAAGTTGCTGGAGAACGGACGGGGCCAGTTTGCAGCCGCAGCCTCCTCCATGGGCAAGATCAGTCAAACGAACGGATGGTGTCAACATGGATCAACCTTCTCCCGTCAGCAGCAATGGATTGGGTGCGTGACGCGACCAGCCGGCTTCGCCGACAAGCACATCGAGCCCGAGTGTCGCGAGATCGTCGGCGAACGGGTCGGCCTTGGTGTCCTGCTTCTGGTAGATCATCTTCGCATAGGTATGGCATTCGTTGCAGGTCTCGGCTTTGACCGCGTCGCTGTCACCTTCGATACCTTCGAGCGCGACTGAGCGCGATTCGCCGCAAGTAATGCAAACCGCGCGAACGTGATTCCACGCCGTCGAGCAGAGCGAGCAGTAAAGATAACGCACGCCCGGCGTCTGCCCCGACGCCGTCACCAGACCTGCGCTGGGTGTCGAGCCGCAGCACGGGCAAAGTCCGCGGCGCTCCAACAAACGAAGCGACGATGCGGGCAGGCTCGCCGCCATGCGCGTGAAATAGACCTGCAATGCGGCGGCAATGTAGAGCGCCGCGCCGGCCTGCGAAGCTCCGACGTGGCCGTGAAGGAATGCATCGGCCAACCGCTCGAGCGTGGCGGCGTCGCTTGCGCGCAGTTCCGCCATGACCGCCAGCGCTTGTGGCGGCGCAGATGCGTCGTCGAAATTATCCAGTAATGCCGTCAAGCCGTCGCGCCAGGCAGAATCTCTGCGATGTCCATCCGCAGCGAGCGGCGGCATGCGGGCTTCGACCGCCTGTTCGACAGCAAATCGGTCGGGGGGCACGGGAGACTTCGCGGTGATCGCCGCGGCCTGCTGAGCCCGAGCGAGGTGCGACATGAAACGCAGCCAGTCTTCCATCGGATGCCCGGGCGCCAACGCAGCGAGCCGAGTGGATGTATTGGCGAATCTTTTCAACGGATCGGCAAGCACGATCGCCTCCGGAGCTTTGACGCCTCCGAGAACGCCCTCCCATTTTCCCTGCGGTGCGACTTCGCCTTGCCTCACGAACCGCTCCTTATCGATGGAGTGTCATGGCTTACGCGAGGCACCGGTCCTTTCGACCCTGTTTCTGCCAAACGTGTGAACCACTTGCGATGGTGCCGATATGCCCAGCCCAGCGTGACATAGCCTTGGGTCATGGCCCGCATCGAGCCTCTGATCCAGAGGCCGGCATAGACGTGGATGATCCATACGATGATCGCCCCGATGGCCGCCAGGCTATGGATCAGCACGGCGATCCGCTGCTGCTCGATCGTCGTGTACGACGAAAAATAGACTTCCCAGATTACAAGGCCGCTAAAGAACAGAACCGGCACCAGCAGAGCCATGGCCCAGAACACGAACTTCTGGCCGGCATTGAATCGCGCGACTGCCGGGACGCCGTCTTCCTCATTGACGAGAACGCGGGTGATGGCCCCAGTCCAGGCGAGATCGTCGCGCGTCCACATTTCATCGCGCCAGAACTGAATGATCAACCCGGTGTAACTGATGAACAGAACAACGCCGATCCATGGATGCGCGGCGCGCGTCCATTGGCCGCCGCCGAACAGGTTCGACAAGAAGAACAGCATTGGATGAAACATCGCCAGGCCCGACAACACCAGAAGCACGAAACAGCCACCGGTGATCCAGTGGTTGATCCGGCTGGCCGCCGAATAGCGGATGATGGTGCCGCTGGGATATGTCATCGCGGCTTCTCCGCTGAACGCAACAGCCGCTCCGCTTCGGCTTCATCTTCAGGCTGCACGTCATTCGGCCCGACCGTGATCCAGTGGAAGAATCCGGCCAGCGCGGTGAACGCAAGACCGGCGAGCGCGACGGGCTTGATCAGCCCCTTCCAGAAGCTGACGAAATCACTGATATGCGGCTGTTCCGGCAAGTCCGAATAAATCGATGGCTTATCGGCGTGATGCAGAACATACATCACGTGCGTGCCGCTGACGCCCGGAGGATCGTAAAGCCCGGCATTCTCGAAGCCGCGCGATTTCAGATCCTTGATCCGCTCTTGAGCCCAATCCGTCATGTCGCTCTTCGTCCCGAACATGATCGCGCCTGTCGGGCAGGTCTTGACGCAAGCCGGCTCCAGCCCCACCGACACCCGATCCGAGCACAGCGTGCATTTGTAGGACTTGTGATCGGTCTGGCTGATGCGCGGAATATTGAACGGACACCCTTTCACGCAATAGCCGCAGCCGATGCAGGCGTCGCTGACAAAATCCACGATCCCATTCGCATATTGCACGATAGCGCCGGGCGCCGGGCAGGCTTTGAGACAACCGGGATCTTCGCAGTGCATGCAGCCATCCTTGCGGATCAGCCACTCCAGATCGCCTTTTTCATTCTCCCATTGGTTGAAACGCATCAGCGTCCAGACTTCTGGGCCTAGATCCATCGGATTTTCGTAAGAGCCTTCGAAATATCCGACTTCGGGACGAAGGTTGTTCCATTCCATGCATGCCGACTGGCAGGCCTTGCAGCCAATGCAACGCGTCACATCGATGAGTTTTGCAACCTGTTGCTCGTAGTTGCGCGCTGCGGGAGGCGTCAAGGTCGTCGCTGAGCGCCGAATGTAGTCCTGGGACTGTAGGTCTGCCATTGATCGCTCCTTCAGGCCGCCGGACCGGTTGCTTTTTCGACGTTCACCAGGAACGCCTTGAATTCCGGCGTCTGCGTGTTCGCATCGCCCACTGAAGGAGTCAGCGTATTGGCGCCGAATCCCTTTCGCGCCTGCCCCGTGAAACCCCAGTGCAGGGGCACGCCGATCACATGTGTCGGTTTCCCGTCGACCGTCAAAGGCTTGATGCGCTTGGTGACGTAAGCCTTGCAGACGATGAAGCCGCGCTTCGAGGACACTCGCACCCAGCCGCCCTGGTCGATGCCCTTTTCCTTGGCCAGCGCTTCGCCAATCTCGACGAACTCCTCCGGCTGGAGGATTGCGTTGATGAGCGCGTGCTTGGTCCAGAAATGGAAATGCTCGGTGAGCCGATAGGTGGTGCCGACATACGGAAATTCGGACGAGGTGCCGAAATCTGCGCGATCATCGGCAAACACGCGCGCCACCGGATTGGACCTCACCTTCGGATGGAGGACATTTTGAGATGGCGACTCCAGCGGCTCATAGTGCTCAGGGAACGGACCATCCACCATCTGGTCGCGCGCGAACAATCGTCCGGTGCCTTCGGCATTCATGATGAACGGACCGACGCCATCGGACGGCTTCGTCGTCGGCGTGTAGTCGGGAACATCAATGCCGACCCACTGCTTGCCATTCCATTCGATGATGGGCTTCTCCGGATTCCACGCCTTGCCATTGAGATCGGCGCTGGCGCGATTGTAGAGAATTCGCCGATTGGCCGGCCACGCCCAGGCCCAGTTCGGAGCGATACCCTGCTCCCGTGGATCGCTGGCGTCGCGCCGCGCCATCTGGTTGCCCTTCTCGGTGTAGCAACCCGTGAAGATCCAGCAGCCGCTTGCCGTAGTGCCGTCGTCGCGCAGTTGCGCGAAGCCGTCGAGCAGCTTGCCCGCAGCCACCGTCACCGCGCCGGTCGCGTCCTTGAGATCGACCAGCGCCCGGCCGTTCATGTCCTTCGCCAATTCCTCCGGATCGGGGCTGGTCGGGTCGGTATAATTCCAGGTCATGTTGAGGATCGGATCCGGGAATGCGCCGCCCTCCTTGCGGTACAGCTCGCGCATACGATGATAGATGCCGCTCATGATCCAGATATCCGACTTCGCGTCGCCCGGCGGCTCGGCAGCCTTCCAGTGCCATTGCAGCCAGCGCGCGGAATTGACCAGTGAGCCGTTCTCTTCGGCAAAGCAGGTCGTCGGCAACTGGAAGACTTCGGTCTGGATCTGGGACGGATCAACGGGATTCTGGGGCCCGAAATTTTCCCAGAACCGCGAGGTCTCCGTGTCCAGCGGATCCATCGTCACCAGGAATTTCAGCTTGCTGAGGCCGCGGCGAATCTTGCCGCGATCCGGGAATGCCTGCAACGGATTGAAGCCCTGGCAGATGTAACCGTTCATCTCGCCCTGGTTCATCATTTCGAACGCGCGGATGATGTCGTAGAGGGGAACGTCGAGCTTGGGCAACCAGTCATAGGCCCAGTCATTGTCCGATGTCGCAGACTCGCCGAACATCGCTTTCTGGAAGCTGACAATGAATTTTCGGTAGTTCTGCCAATAACTGACCTGACCGGGACGCAGCGGCTTGTACTGCCGCGTCTTCATGTAGTCCTCGAAGGTCGTCTCCTGATCCGTCGGCAGATACAGATAGCCGGGAATCTGGTTCGACAGCAGACCGACATCCGTCAGGCCCTGAATGTTGGAATGGCCGCGCAGCGCGTTCATGCCGCCGCCGGCGACGCCGATATTGCCGAGCAGCAATTGGACCATCGCCATGGTGCGGATATTCTGCGAGCCGACGGAATGCTGCGTCCAGCCGAGCGCGAACAGGCATGTCAGTGCCTTATCGGGCGCCGCCGTGGTGGCGATCAGCTCATAGACCTGCAGAAGCTTGTCCTGCGGCGTGCCGCTGATACGCGACACCATCTCCGGCGTATAGCGATCGACATGCTGGCGCATCAAGTTGATGACGCAGCGCGGATTCTGCCAGGTGTCGTCAACCTTGGCGAAGCCCTGTTCGTCGAGCTCGAAATCCCAGCTCGATCTATCGTAGGTCTTCTTCTCCTCGTCATAGCCGCTGAAGAGCCCATCCGCGAATCCGAAACTCTCCTTCACGATCAGGCCGGCGTTGGTGTAGTGCTTCACATATTCATGCTGGATCGCATTCTTTTCCAGCAAGTAACGGATCAGCCCGTTCAGGAACGCAATGTCGGTGCCCGGACGGATCGGCGCATACATGTCAGCGACCGAAGCGGTGCGCGTGAAGCGGGGATCGACAACCACCAGTTTGGCGCCGTTCTCGATCTTGGCTTCGATCACCCATTTGAAGCCGCACGGATGCGCTTCAGCGGCGTTACCGCCCATCACGATCACCACATTGGCATTCTTGATGTCCTGCCAGGTGTTGGTCATCGCACCGCGACCGAATGATGGGGCCAAACTGGCCACCGTCGGTCCGTGTCAGACACGCGCCTGGTTGTCGAAAACCACCATGCCGAGCGCGCGCACGACCTTCCATGTCGCGTAGGAGGTCTCGGTCGACGACGCAGACGCAGCCAGCATGCCGGTGCTGGTCCATCGATTCACGGTCGTGCCGGCGGCGTTCTTGGCGATGAAATTCTTGTCGCGGTCGTCCTTCATCAGCCGCGCGATACGGTCGAGCGCGAAGTCCCAGCTGACTTCCTTGAACGCGTTGCTACCGGGAGCGCGATAGCGCGGCGCTCTCAGCCGCGTCGGCGCATGAACGACGTCCAAGAGGCCCGCGCCTTTCGGACAAAGCGTCCCGCGGTTCACCGGATGATCCGGATCGCCCTCGATATGGATGATGTTGGATCGCGCATTCTTGGCACGGTCGCCCATGCTGTAGATCAGTATGCCGCAGGCGACAGAGCAATAGGTGCAGGTGTTGCGGGTCTCGGTCGCGGCCGCCAATTTGTACGGCCGAACCGCGGCGGCGAGCGCCTCGCCGGTATAGCCAAAGCCGAGTGCACCGACGCTGGAGGCTGCAAGGCTGGTGCCGGTGAGTTTGATGAATCCGCGACGACTCAAATTCATTGTCATCCTCCGAACCCGCGCCACAAACCTTACACCCATAATAATAGTAAGTTGGGGCCGCGTTCTCACAAGAGAAAACAGGGCGGTCAACCCAGCATAGATCAACAATCCTCGACTGCGTCAGCCCCTCTACCGCTTTCATTCGTGCGTTTTCGAAAGGCGATGTCTCATCGTCAGGTCGCAGTGCAATGCCAGCATAGCTCGAAGATCATCCGCGCAGACCTCTCCACGCGAATGATGGGTTTCGCTGCGCTCTACCCATCCTACGATTATCGTCGAACCTCGCACCGCTGTCGTCCCTGCGAATGCAGAGACCCATAGCCACAGAGAGGTGTTGTGGCGGGAGCAATTGGTTGCAGCGGAGCGCACCACAGAGGCCTGTGGTTATGGGGCCCGGGTCAAGCCCGGGACGACGGGGGTCGCCGAGTTTATCGTATCCCGCATTTCGGCGAAAACCGGGTCATCGGGCTTGCGCGGGCAGAACCTCCGGCGCGTTACCGAGATTGCCCTTTCAGGTTATGTCTTTCTCTCTCGGTTAGCTGGACCTTTTCCTCGCTGGTGAGATTGCCGAGGCCCACGAACTGAACCGAACTATTTTGATCGTAGCGGAGTCCACCGGAAGCGTCGCTGCGGCGATCCTTGCGTGAGGTTTCATCCTGGTCGCCATTGCCGCCGCCGAAGCCCAAGAATTCGACCATGATGATCGATGGCTGGTCGCTGTTGGTGGACTGCGTCGGCGCCGTGGTCTTTTGCGCCGCCCCGGCGGTGCTGTTCGCCGCAAGCGCAGCATTGATGTTTGGCGCCTGCACGGTCGGCACGCCCGTCACCCTGCCCTGCCCGGAGATGTTGGCGGCATTGACGATCTGCAGCGCGGCAAGGTTGACGTTGCCGGAATGGCGGATGCCGGCCTCGCCGGCGTCGATGGTGCCGAGCGGCGCGATCAGATCGATATCGCCCGCCGGCACCTGCGGGATCGGGTTGAGCGTTGCGATGCCGGCGCCGGCCGACGGCACGACCGGCGACAGCGAGACGTTGCCATAGGCATCGTAGGTGCGTTTGGGCGGCGTGAAGATCGTCGTCGTCTTTGAGCCGCGGCCGGCGTTGATGTCGCCGGTGGCCGACCACACCAGGATGTTGCCGCCGAAAGTGGTCATGATGCGGCTCTGGCCGAGCAGCACGCTGCCGAGCGAATAGACGTCGATGTCGCCCGAGCCCTGCGTGATCAAACCCGCGCCGGCGCCCGGCGACACGCCTTCCACGCCGATGAGGGTCCTTCCGCCCGGATTGAGGATCTGGATGCCACCGCCGAACTGGGTCTGGATGCCGGCGTCGACGACCTTAATATTGTTGAAGGTGTCCTTCACCAGACCGCTGAACATCGTGATCGCGCCTGAATAGGTGATCGGCTTGCCGTCGGCATCCTGATCCGGGAACAGCGTCGCAATCGCCTCGCGGCCGCGCAGATAGCTGCGAGGGCGCGGGCTCGTGATCGCACCGCTGTATTCGCGGCCGCTCAGGGTGAGCTCCTTGTAATAGACGTCACGGACGAAGACGCCCTGCTGCGCCGTGGGCAGAGCCAGGAAGAAGGCGAGCGCATCCGCCGCGGTGCCGGTGTAGTTAAAGCGCTGCTGCAGCCACGCCAGCAATTCCTGGTCATAGCTGTGGACCACCTTGCCGCTGCCGGCGAGCGGCGTGCCGTCGCCTGGCAACTGGTTGGCCGCATCGAAATACAGCTTGGCGAAAGCGGCATAGTCGGGACCGCTCGCGCCGACTCCCGCCAGCGCCGTGATGCCGGCGCCACCCGCTTTGTTTAACGGGTTGACGATATCGCCCACGCTAAGCAGCGATCCGTAATAGCCCTGGTTCAGGTTGCGGCCGGCCTGCACCTGAAGCAGGCCGAGACCTGCGACGGTGACCGATTGGTAGATGATGTCGCGGCCGGCCCGCATGAGCGAGATATCGTTGTCGCTCGTGTTCAGGAACACGCTTGGCGTCGTGCCGGTGCCGACGATATCGCGCCCGGCGATCACCTCGAACGGCTTGGCCGCAAGATACCAGGTGTCGTGGTTCGGAGCGGTTCGGAAGTTGGTGCTGGCGTTCAGCTGCTGCCCGAGGATCAGGTCGTCGATGTCCAAGCCTGCATAGACCAGCGCGGGCTGCGCATCGCCCGCATGCAGATTGGAGATGGGCGTATCCTCACCAAAGGCGATCGGATTGAACTGATTGAGCATGTACGCCGACGTCGGGCTGGCGTTGGTGTTGCCGCCGCCGCCCACCGACGTATTGAACACGGGACGGAACGGCGTTGCCAGCGTGCTCATATCGGCCCCTGACATTGCGACCACCTGGGTCGAGCCGTAGATCGAGCCTGCGGCGAGGAGTTCAAGCTGGCCTGACGGCGATGGGATCAGTTCGAGAACCGTGAAGGTCTGATCGCGAGACACGGGCTCCGCAAAGCGGATATCGCCGTTGGCCGCCGCAACGATCAACGTTCCTGGATAGAAGCCGTTGCTGTTTTCAACGGCGTTGAAGGCGGTCCCCGTCAACGGCGCGACGTCGCCGCCGGCTGAATACAGGTTGATCGCGGTCGCCGGCCTCCATAGCGTGAAGCTCGATTGCCCGCCGGCGACGAGCGTGGTCGTGCCATCCGCATTGGGCAGCGTATAGGGAATGCCTTTGAGATCGACCAAGGCTCCCATGCCGGCATCACCGGCGCCGCCGAACACCAGGTCGCCGCGCGTCATGATGCTGACCGTGCCGTCACCCGGCGTGAAGATCGGGCCGGGCGTCTTCAGCGAGCGCTTGAAGATATTGGGATCGGTTGCGCGCGGATCGACCGAGGTGAAGGCGGCACCGCCGTTGTTCACCGCGAACGCACCGATAGAACCAGCTTTCACGACAATGTCGCCGCGCAGATCGGTGATAGAGCCGTAATAGTCGGGCACTTGCGAAGATAAGATCGGCATTACGAAGTTAAGCTTGCCGCCGACTTTCAGTGTGAGGTCGCCGCCGCCGGTTTGCAGCAGCGTGCCGTCCGCCAGCACCCGTCCAGTCGAAGCCACCGCGAGATCGAGACCGGTCGAGCCGTTGCCCGTCACGCCTGCGTTGCCGCCCGCAATCACGGTCAGGTTGCCACCGCCGAGAGTGCCGATGCCCTGGAAGCCGACAAGCTGCGACCTATCGCTAAACTGAGAGGTCTTTGCATAGGAGCCGAAGTTGACCCACCAGGCGGCCGGATCGGCGGACAACCCTCCGCCTCCCTGCCGACCGAACCAATTGCCGGTGAGATCAGAGTCCACATAGCGCGTATTGTTGTCGAAGATCTGGATGTTGCCGGTGACATCCTGCTGAGCCGTGAGCAGGAGGTCGCCGCCATGCTCCGGATACCACGCATGCGAGGTGCCGCTGCTCGCGGCTCCAACGACGTCGTAAGGGTTGCTGCCGTCAGCCGCGAGGACCGGCGCGGATTGTGTGCCGGCGGTGTAGACGCCGTAAGGCGTGGCCTCGCTGAAGCTTCCACCGGCCAGCAGATCGAGGCTGCCGGTGCCGGTGCGGACCACGCTGAAGAACGTGCCGTTCAGCGATGAATTGTAAACAGGGTCGTTCAGGGTGAGATTGCCGCGACCGTTGAGCGCCTGTCTCGTCTGCAGCGCGCGCTGGTCGGCGGCTGCGAGATCTGCGCCCGCCACGAGGCGAACCGATGCCGACAGCGAACCTGGCGCGAGCATAGACGCCGCCGGGGCTGTAGCAGCCGCGCCTGGGACTGCAGGGCTCGTCACAACTCCGACGATAGGCATGTTGGACGGCTCGAATGCAAACCCATAACTGTTGCTGGCACTAATTATCGTGCCCGCCGGGATAGTGTCTCCGGGGTTGTAAGCGTTATTGTTGCTATCGACCAGATTGCCCCAGTACTCAAAGGTCCACCAATTATAAAAAGCGTCGTTCGGGATGGTCCAGTCACTCATGACAACAACGTCGGTGTTGTTATCCTGCCAGAAGGTGTAACCGTTGAATGTTCTCTGGGAGAAGAACGAGATGTTCGTGACGTCGATGATCGTAACAGTCGCCGGTATTCCGGCCGACGACTTGAATCCGTCCGAGATGCTTCCCTTGACGGTCAGGCCACCTGCCGCGCGCACTACCAGCGCCATCGGTTCGCCCGCGCCGTAAGTCGCCGAGTTCGGGTCGCGATCGGCGGTCGCGCCGTAACGATATTTCGCGAGGTCGATATCGCCCGAGGTCGAGAGATCACCGCTCGAGGTGATCTGAACGCCCGGGCGCAGGTGGAAGGCGCGGCCGTAGGACGACAGGCCCGCGATCCTGCCCTGCAGCGCGCCGTTCCCCAGCGCGGCGTTCATGAAGGTCGTGCTCGCGGTGTCATAGCCATCCAACGTCGCCTGGCTGATGGCGCTGCCCGCCGGCAGGTCATAGGTCCAGAACGCGTTGAGCGCGATGCTGTACGCGCCCTTGATGTTGAGCGGACCGGTGGCGTCGATGGCGACGTCGCCCGAGGTCTCGCCGGTGCGCTGCGCGTTCAGCTGGACATCGCCATAGGCCACTCCATTCGGCGTGGTGAGATCGAGCGTGGCGCCAGGAGACAGCGTCAGCGTGCCACCCGCGGCGGTCAGCTCGATATGGCCGCGGTTCTTGGCCTCGATGGCGTGCCCGTAGCTATCTGTCTGCAGCACCGTGCCATGGGCATCGAGCACCGCGCTCGAGGCCAGCGTCAGACCGTTGCCGGCGGAGAGCCGGATGGTGCCTGGCGCCGCGCCGGAGGCATCGATGGTGCCGGCGATGGTGAGGCTGCCGCCATCGACGGCAACCGTGACGTTGCGGGCTTTCACGCCGTCACCGATGACGAGATCGCCGGTCCGGATGTCGAAGCTGCGCGCATCGAAGAAGCCGCCCTGGGTCAAGAGCGCGTTGAGCGCGGCGAAGTCGGCGTTGGAGAGCGTGGCGGTAGTAACGCTGAAGTCGCCGCTGGTGGCTCCCTCCGTCGCCGTACCGTTCAGCGTGCCGCGAAGCGCGACCGGTCCATTACCCGCGTTGATGCTGATCGATCCGGCATTGGCGTTGGTAGCGGAGACGTCAATTGTCGAGCCCGCGGTCTGCGTGACGCCGCCCTGCGTGCTGTTGAAGATCGCCGTACCGCCGAAGCCGTAGACCGTCGCCTTCTGGATCTGAGACGGCTGGCCGCCGAGATCGATGCGGCTACCGTCATTGAGAGCGATGTTGTTGGTCGCGTTGACCACGAGCTTGCCGCTCGGCAGCAGGATGGTGCTGCCGATGGCGACGCTGTCGCCGGTCAGATCGATCTCGGCACCCGACACCGTGCTCTTCGCCGCGCTCGGCGCGATACCTGCGGGCGCGACGACATTGAGCGCCCCGCCTGCGGCATAGGCCATGATCGATTTCTGCAGCCCGGTCAGGAGCGGGGTCGTCAGCGTCAGGTTGCCGCCTGTTCCACTCTGTCCGAACACGGCCGCGGGATCGGAACTCGGGGACTGATAGACATACAGCTTGCCGTTGCCGGCCGAGACGATCTTCGATCGACCGGTGATGTTGACATTGCCGAAGCCATAGACGACGCGGCTCACCGAGCTGGTATCGAGCGAGGCGAAGCGGCCGAAATCGATCTCATCGGCAACGAGATTGAGCGAGCCCGTGCCGGTGCCCGGCCCGCCCGCGGCGATGGCCGGCGGCGTGGCGCCGGCGATCCCATTCCAGGTGATCTTGTTGGCGGCGATCACGTTACGGTCGCCTGCCGCACCATATCCGTAGATCGCTGACGCGTTCAGCACGAGATCGACGCCGCTGCCGGTGGCATCGAGCCCGGCGCTGCCGAACAGATTGACGGCATTGGCCGCGCTGAGCGTAAAGGTCTCGAGTGCCGGCGCACCATGGAGCGGATCGCCGTTGACAAGCGTATTGAACAGCGTCTGGTCGAACAGCAACCCGGCCGGCGCGCCGGACGCGATGACGGTCGCGGCGTCGCCGATATTGATGGTGCCGACCGCGAGCGCGATGTTGCGCGACCCGAAATGGGCCGTGGAATCGATTGTGGACGCGCCGTTGGTCGCGAATGCCAACGTGCCTTCGGAATAAAGCTGTGCTCCTGCTCCGATCGTAATGGCGCCGTTGCCCTGCGAGCCGAGGAAATTGAGGTCGCCGTTGGACAGCGCCAGCACCGAGACGCCGTAGGCGGTGTTGTAACCCATGCCGGTCGAGACCGAATCGAACGGCGCGGCGCCCCGCCCGATCGTGCTCAACGTCACATCGTTGCCGAGGCTGATGTTGCCGCCGACCAGGAATATCTCACCTGCTCTGAGCGTGACCCCGTCACGGATGACGATGTCGCTTCCCCCCTGGAACAGGATCACGCCGTCGACGATCCCTTCGTAGCCATTGACCATCAGGCGTGGCGCACCGAGGGCATTGAGATCGGCTGCGCGCACTGAGGCGCCGGTGAACCCCGGCGTGGGCTCATCGGCATAGATTTCGCCGACGTTCCTCAACAACACCTGACCGGGGAAGCCGCCCTGCGCGCCCTGGAACAAGGCGGTGCCGTTGAATGTCAGCGCCGATCCCGTCGCGGGGGATGACGGCGCCTCGAACTGCAGCACCAGCGCCTTGCCGTCGGCCGGCAGCAGCGGGCGCAGACCGCCGAATTGCGCGGCATTCGCAGTGAAGAAATCGCTGAAGCTCTGCTCGTTGTATTGCGAGTATTTGCGGACCGACGTGCCAGCGGTGATCAGCGCCGTCACCGGCAGGCTGCTGCGGATCGCGGTGTTGGCGACGCCGGTCGACACCGAGGCGACGTAGGTGCCGTTGCCGACCGACGTGGGGCTGGTGATCGGGTTGGTGCTGCTGCCGCCGAGTTCGACGCGATACGCGCCGGGCAGCAGCGCATAGTTGGACGGCAACAAGGTGTAGGTGCCGGCCGGCAGCCCCGGAACGCCCGCCGGAATGGTGACCCGCTGGCCGATCGCCGGATCACCCGCGCCATTCTCGGGCGCGACCGGCGCATAGCTGGATGCATAGCCGGGCACGATGGCGTAGACCTTGTCGCCGGCCTTGCTGA
Source organism: Bradyrhizobium sp. 31Argb (assembly GCF_043638955.1). Classification (NCBI taxonomy): domain Bacteria; kingdom Pseudomonadati; phylum Pseudomonadota; class Alphaproteobacteria; order Hyphomicrobiales; family Nitrobacteraceae; genus Bradyrhizobium; species Bradyrhizobium sp. 31Argb. Next base: position 76,304 of record NZ_JBEGDB010000003.1, read on the forward strand.
GCGGGGCCGCGGGATTGGCGTTGACGAGCGGCGTGTTGAGCACGTTGACCGAGCCGCCGCGTCCGGAGACGAAGCCCGCGCCGCTGAGCGTGCCGCCGCCGGACATGTCCAGGACTGCCCCGCTGGCGACATTGACCGACTGCCCGTCCAGGATGATGCCGGACCCAAGTCCGTTGCTAGGGAAGTTGGTCAGGGGCAGCGTGATGCTGTTCACGGTGGCGCCGTTATAGCTATAGCTGACTCCGTCGATAGTGCCGCCGTACGGAATCGTCAGGCCCGCCATCGAGACCGAGGTCAGGCTGCCCGGCACCAGATCGACGCGCGGCGTGAAGACCGGGTAACCCATGCCGAACGTCAGGGTGCCGAACGGTGCGCGGACGATGCCGCCCTGTTCGACTATCGGCGCCTGGAATGCGAGGCTGCCGAACACGGACAACGGCGCGTCCGGAATGGTATCGGTGGTGCGCCCGATGGTCAGCGTCACGGTGGGATCGGAATTGCCGCTGCCCGCGATCACGGCGGCAAGGGTGTTGGTCGCCGGATAAAGCTGTGCGGCGAGGAGATCGAGATTGCCGCTGGTGGCAAGCTGCGTCGTGATGACCCCAGCCATCGACAGGAAGCGGATGTCGCCCTGGCTGACCAGCTTCGTCGTCAGGAACCCTGGCGCAAACATGTTGTTCGGCGCGCGCGCCGAGAACTGGACGAGGCCCTGGATGTCGATCTGGTTTGCGTCAGCTTCGAAGGTCGCGATGGTCGGCACCGCCGCGCCGCCGGGATTGCGAATGCTGCCGCTGGTGAACCCGTCCTTGACCTCGGACGCAGGTTCACTGAAGAGGATGTAGGGCGCAGATAGCTTTACATTGCCGGTCGTCGGCTGCATCGAGGAATCGATGGGTCCAGACACCGGCGTCCCCGACGTGAAGGCCGCTGCGGTGAGCGTCAGGCTGCGGCCCAGCGCCAGCGACACATTGCCGGAGAACTGCATGTAGTCGCCGGAGGTCAGGGTCAGGCTGTCGAACCCGCCGGCCTTGACCATATCGGCGCTCACCGTGGTCCGTCCGAACATGAGCGAGGCGGCCTTGGTGCCGGGCGCGATGTCGGACGGCAACAACGACGGCTGGCGCTCCTGCACCACGGTCATCACGCTGGGAAGGACTGCATTCGCTGGAACAAGGTGGGACCCAGCACTCAGGTCAAAGGGGAACGACCGCGGGTCGAAGATCGGCGTGGTGAGCGCGATCGACAGGCCGCCGCCCGAGGCGCCCGCGCCACCGGCGAACGCATGCATGTCGCCATCGAGGTAAAGCCCGCTCTGCGAGGACAGCGTAATCGAGCCGCCGCCACTGGCAAGCGTCAGCGGCTGGCTGGCTGTCTGCGCATTGCCGCCCGCCGCGAGATCGATCGCGAGCTTCGTCCCGTCGGCATTGAGTTCGGCGCCCGGACGGATGATCACGAAGGCGCCGCCGCCATTGATGGTGATCGCGCCGCCGTCAGTTGCTTGCCCGTAACGGTGCCCGGCGGAATCGGACGCGCCGTAAGCCAGCCCGGACACGTCAAGCTTGGCATTGGCATCGATCCATATCGAAACTCCGCGGCCGTTACCCGCCGCATCGAAGTTGCGCCCCTTGTCGAGTGAACTGCCGTCAGCGTCGTTGACGAGGTTGATGCTGCCGCCGCGCGCGATGAGATTGCCGAGCACCGTGATCTGGCCAAAGGCATCGAGCTTGATGCTCTGCCCGGGATCGACGGCGATCGACGCGCCGTCGCTCACGACAATCGCGCCGCCATCGACGAGCCCCCCAGCGCTGGATTTGGTCAGTGAGCGCAAGATCACGCTGGCGCCGCCGCGCTGCGTGAGCGTCGCGCCCGTCGGGTTCTCGGTGAACAGCGGCGGCAGCCATAGCGACATCGCCGACGACGGATCACTGCCGGTGCGCGCCGCATAGCTGTCGGCGGTAAACCGGTAGACCGGCATCGTGGGCGCAAGGACAGTGTTGTTCGCAACGAGAATGCCTTGCCCGCCATTGATGTCGTAGCTGGAGAATCCTGCGGTGAAGAACGAGGGATTGAGCGCGGGCGCGGGGGTGATTGCAACCGTTTGCGGCAACAGCGTGCCGGCCGGGATGATCGCGCCGACCGGATAGGTCATCGGCGTGGATTGGACCGATCCAGCGGCGTAGGTAATTTGATAGGGCTTGATCGGAATGCCGTTGGGAAAAACGCTCGAAGGGAAGACGGTGCTGGCCGGAAAGACATCACCGGCGTCTCCGCCCAGGTTAAAGTTAAAGATGACCGACCCCGCCGGCAACACCTTACCCGCTTCCCAATACTCTATGTTGCCGTTCACCCGTGTCTGCACCAATATCCCTTTCGGAATAGTCCAGTCCGCGCCTGTCGGCGTGCTCGGCACACCCGCCGACCGGACGTCGACCGGGATCGGCGCGTCGTAAACGATTGATGTAAAGGTCAGCACCAGCGCCGTCGGCAACGGCTGACCTGCCGGAATCGTCAGCGCCTGTTTGAGCTTCAGCGCGACGGGTGCCGGCGTGCCGGCTGGTAGCACGCCGCCGGCCAGCCCAGCGTTATCGCCGATCAGGAGGTTGCCGGGCGAAGAGATCGTCAGCGCGCCGCCGCCGGTCACGCCATAGGCGCGGATGGTGCCATCCAGGACGAGAGTGCCGTCACCGGGCGTTCCGGCGTCCTGCTGTGCGTGGCCGGCCATGATCGTGACATTGCCGCCCTTGCCGCCCTGGGTCTTGCCAGTGGCAAGGACGGCGCCGCCCGACGACACATCGATGGTGCTGCCCGCCGCCAGCGTCACGTTCTGCGTCGAATCGAAGGTGACGCTGCCGCCGTTGAGGAAGGCGAGATTGGCGGCGCTGTCCGGATCGGTCGTCTCGTTGACCCACATTCCGCGAGCATCGATCGTGACGCCGCCCCTCAGCGTGAGGTCGGCGCCTCCGCTTGGAGTCGTCAGCGTCTTGGTACCCACAGCAGCGCTGGTGAGAATGTTGCTGACGGTGACGGCGCCGGAATGGGCGGTGATGTCGGCGGCGAGGTCGACGGTCGGCGCGACCAGCTTGACCTGCGCGCCAGGCGCGAAGGTCAGCGGCGCGTCGACCTTGATTGCATCCGCCGATGCGACGTTGAGGCCGCCGAGGCCGAAGCCGTTGAGCGTCGGCGCATCGAACCAGGCGGTGTTGGTCCGCTCGGTCGGCACCGAACTGGTCGCCGACATCGAACTCGCCACATCGGTGGCCACGTTGCCGAACACCACATTGGTGCCGTAGGCGCCGGCCAGGCCGCGGGCGGTGTACTGGCCGAGCGCCAATGTCCCGGCGAGCGGCGCCACGTTCTGGGTCAATTTGTAGCCGTCGGTGACGCCGGCCGGGCGCGCGTTGCGCTGGCGCTCGCCGTCAATCACGCCGGCCACGATCGCGCCTTCGAAGAGCGAGGTCGGCGTCGACAGGATGAGGCTGCCGGCGTCGCGGCCCGCAGTGTAGCCGTCTTCCCATCGCAGATTGACCGCGCCCTTGCCGAACGGCGACGCCCAGATCTCGGTCAGCCGATCGTCAACCTGGCCCTGGATACGATGCGGGCGCCTAAAGCTGCCGGCGAGCGCCACGAACTGGACGTCCGCCGGCGCATTGCCGATGCTGTAGACGCGGCCATCGGCGCCAAGCAGATTGCTGGTCATGACATAGCCCGGCGCATAGCTCACCGAGCCGCCGGAGATGTTGAAGGTCGAGCCCGGCTGCGCGATCACCTCCGGCGCCGCCAGCGTGATGCTGCCGCCGACCGCGGTCCATTCGCCGATCCGGTGCCCGGTGTTGTTGAGATAACCCGAGACTTCCAACAGGCCGCCCGCCGTATAATAGCGATCCGTGGCGTAGCCGCCGGTGCCGGCCGGCACCAGCGTCAGGTCGCGGGCGTCGATCCAGACATTGGCATTGAACAGATTGCCGCTGTCGCGGTTCCGCGGACTGTCGCGCAGCTCGTTGCCCTGGACGTTGACCGCGATGTTGTTCACGCTCATCGGCAGCACGGTGCCGGTGGTGCCGGAGACGTCGAGGGTGGCGCCATTCTCGACGAACACCCGCTGGCCGGCACTCACCGCCACCTGGCCGCCCTGCGCCTGGGTCAGCGAGCCGTTCCTGATATCGACGATGCCGCCGCTGACGATCTCGATCCGCGACTGATCCTGGCGGTCGGCCAGCAGCGAGAGATTGTCGAACTGCCCGACGGCTACGCCGGCCCGGGTGACATTCTGCGTCGCCGAATCCGCGATCAGGGCGTCGCGCTTGGAATTGAGCGCGGTGTCGGGACTATCGATCTCGGGCAGGACGGCGGTGACGGCGTTGCCGGTCAGCGTGACGCGGCCGGTGCTGTCGCTGGCGGAATTCAGGAGATGGATGGTGCCGCGCTGGCTCACCGAGGTGGTCGACAGCAGGACGCCGTCCTGGGTCACGGCATGGCCCGCCAGCGTGATGTCGCCCTGCTGGCTATAGATCATGCCGCTGTTGCTGACCGCGCCGCTTAAGCTGCCGCTGCCGAACAGCGGTGCGATCTCGGTGCCGCGCGTGGTCGAGCTGGTGTTGCCGATCGTGCTGTATCCGGCGTGGAGCACGAAGCTGTCGCCGGCGGCGAGCTCGGCCTGACCGTTCGGGGTCTGGATCAGGCCGGCGTTGCTGACCTGCGTGCCCATCAGCAGCACATAGCCGCCGCCCGAGGTCACCGAGGACGGCGTGCTGGTCGTGATCTGCGCCCCCGCCTCCACGTTGACCGCGCCACCGGCGCCGGTGAAGCTCGGCACGTACTTGGGGTGGTTGTTGTTGTCGGTGCCGCTCTGCGTCGAGTAGATGCCGCTGGTTTGGAACTGGGCGTTGGTGATGTTGGCGGTCGACACAATCAGCGACCCGACATTGATCTGGCTGGCGCCGCCGAAGATGATGCCGTTCTGGTTGATGATGTAGACCTGGCCGTCGGCCTTGATGCTGCCGAGGATCTGGCTCGGGCTGTTGCTACCGGTGACGCGGTTCAGCGCCACCCAGTTGGCATTGCCCCGCTGATTGAAGGTCAAGGTGGTCTGGGCGCCCACGTTGAAGCTATTCCACTCCAAGATGGCTTGCGCCGCGGTCTGCTGGATGCCGACATTGGTCTGGCCGCCAACGACCGACCGCGTCGGGGCATTGGCGCCCTGCCAGGTGCCGCCCGGCGCCACCTGCAGCCCGCCTGCTCCCAGGCCGTTGGGAACGCTCACCTGCGGCAACGACGTCGAGTGCTGCGAGACTGCCGCGGCGGCACGCGCGGCCGCCTGCACCGCCTGCATGGATTGCACGGCCCGCGACAGCGCGCTCTGGCCTTGCTTCGCCGCTTCCTGCGCCTGCTGCGAGGCCGCGCTGGCCGCATTGATCGCAGCGGTCGTCGCCGCAACGCCTGACGAGCCGCCGAACGGCCTTGCCAACGCCGTGCCGCCCAGCGCAAGCGCCAGCACGCTCGCACCCGCCAGTAGCACGCCGCGCGACAATCCCGCCGACGCTCTCATCATTGGCGATCCCGTGGGTCGAGCATGATGCAGACGCATCGTCTTGCGGAACGAGCGGGACGAAAAGCTGCGGAGCGGCATGGAGGATTCCCTGAACGAAGAAAGCGGAGGCGATGTTGCGGAGCATCAGAGCGTTACGGAGTGACTGCGGTTGCGGTGCGCGGAGGCACCGTCACACTCTTCTGTCCTCATCGTGGGGAGGCACCGATGGATTCGGGTGACGCGGTGGTCCGGACCAATAGGCCTGACTTGCCGGACACGCGTTCCGGTCGCGTGTGGCCCTCGTCAATTCAAAGCCGAATCTCGATGAACTATTCATGTAATCCCCTCGGACCGTCCTATGACGTTCCGAGCGGGGTCGATGTGAATCGACTTCGGAGAATTTTTTTGATCTTTTTTCGGCGGTGAGCGGACCCGCCCGTCAGCCAACCAGCACAATGCCGGCCGGCAGGGTGCGGATGCGGGCTCCGAACACATCGCGCACCTGAACCACCACATCGTCGAGACGATCGAGCCTGAACCTCGCCGTCACCAATCCACGGCCGAGTTCCGCGTCCAGCAGCACGATCCGGCCCGGCCGATAGCGGTTGACTTCCGCGATGACGTCGGCCAGCGGCTCATTCCGAAACACCAGATAGCCGTCTTGCCAGGAGGTGACGGTCGCGGGATCGACCAGGTCCACGTTACTCATCATGCCGCCGCCGTAGGCAACCTGCTGCTTTTCCCGAAGAGTGGCGGCGTGATCGCGATGTTCGACGCGCACCGAGCCGGAGAGGCAGGTGACAACGATTTTCGCTGTGCTGCAGCGGATGTTGAACTTCGCGGCATCCGCGCTGGTCAAGCCATCGGCGGCGATCACCTGGACCGGCTTGATCGATGCCGCACCAATGATGGCCTCGCCAGACAACAACTCGAAGCGATCCGCACTGGTTGCCGTCGAGCGAAGCGCGATGCTGGTCTGTGTATTCATCTGGACCGAGATGCCGTCGGCCACCGTGATCTGCCGCTGCTCTCCGGTCGCTGTGCGATAATCCGCGGCCAGTTCAGATATTGACGGCCATAAGTCGAGCGGCGGCCGAAACATCGCGTAACATGCCGCAGCCGCCGTCGCCGTGGCAAGACCGCCGATCAGCGTTCTCCGGCCGATCACTCCCCGATGCATCTCCGCCGGCGCGGGAAGGGAGACACTTCCGCTCCGGACCATCGTCTCGATCGCCGACGGCATGGCCCGCCAAAGGGTGTTGGCCTTGGCGAACGCCTCGGCATGATCGGGGCTCTGCGCCAGCCAATGGCGCAAGGCGGCCCGATCCTCGGCGGTCACGTCCTCGTCGGTGACGCGTGTCAACCAGACGATGGCGTCTCGCTCCAGCGACTTGTTGTCCTTATTCCCGGGTGGGATATCGGTGGCCATGTCCATATCTCAACTCGCCGATATCAGATCCGGGCTATCTGGAGTGACCTGCGCAATCCCTAAGACGTTCCGGCAAGCGCCGATGTGAACATCGAAACTACACATTTTTGTCAATGTAATCCTTGCAGGCCTCCAGGGCCCGCTGCAATTCAAACTGGACCTGCCGGCGCGAAATCTTGTAGCGCTTGGCGATTTCCGCACGGGGAATTTGCTCGAAACGCGCGGCGATCAGAATCGCGCGCTGCCGCGGCGGCAACGCCAGCAATGCCTCCGTCAATGCTGCAAGTTCAATCTTCGCCTCGGAAATCCCGTCCGGCCCTGGCCGTTGATCGGGGATGTCATGAAGCACCGCATCGATCGGGACCTGATGCCCGCGTCGATATTCGGTTCGGCGACGATCGCTGGCGATGTTGTAGGCTGCCTTGAACAGGTACGCTGCGGGGCTGGAGACCGATCCGGGATTGTCGGTCCGATTGAGGCGCAGATAGACCTCATGCAGCGCCTCGCTTGCCAGTTCGGCGGAGCCGAGGCGGCGGGTCAGCCTATCGCGGAGGTCGTAATACCGATCGACCAGCAATTGACGCAGGCTGGCCCAGGTCGTTTCAGACACGGCACGGCTCCGTCTGCGTACGCCTCGCTTGAACGATCACGGCGCCAACGCCGAAGCTTTCACCGATTTTCATGGATGTACCGCTGGCATTCGTCTTGATAGCTGCGCCGCGCGATAATCATGGTGACCGGCAGTGGCATATTCGCTGGCGGAGATTGCCCGATTGAAAGCCCCCAAAGAGCTCCTCGAAGCGATCGGTCGCGCACGTCGTCGCCGGTCGTATCGAGCAGTGCCGGATCCTCTATCAGCCCGGTTGATCCGATCGAGAACTGCAGCGCCGCACGATAGCCTCCTGGCCGCGTCATGGCATTCTGACAGAGCGATCTGATGATCCTCTGTTGGGTCAGGCCAAGAAACGCATCGTAATCAACGACCCGCTGAGCGCCGACGGCACGATCGGGCTCGACCGCGAGCGGCCGAATTGTAAAAGCACCCTCGGAGGTCTGGCTCGCGACCAGATCCGTGCCGGCCAGCAACCGTTCGATCGCCCGTTGCGGTGTGAATTTTCCTGTCACGGGAGAAGAGTTACGGGACGCCGTGAGTGCACTCTTATAGAGAATCTGCAACCCTGTCGCCTGGATATAGGCTTCCAAAGCGACGTCGAGCGGCTGCGCTGGAATGTCAAATTCTATTTCTGGTTCAGCAATCTGTGACTGGGCTCGAGACGACATATTGCTGAAAGCGAACACTGTGACGGCGATGCCAAGAGCCAACAAGAGCCGTGCTGGATCACACAGAGACAAGTGACTGCTGCCAAATGATTCTGGACGCGCAGCACCCGGGATAGACGCCACCTCCGACGAGGATCGAGCGCGGCCGGGCTAGGCGCTAATCACGAGGCAATCGCACCCCATGGAAGCGGGTCATATCCATTAAAGATGACAGTACGGTAACACCCAAGGCAAAGCGCCGTCCTTGAGTGTGCGTATTCCCGGCATTGGGGATTCCCTGTTGGCGGGATTTCGGATTCAAGCTTGATGCTGAAAAACAGTCCAGCCCCGACAATCCCCGCGTCATCGGCATCAAAAGACGGCGCTTGCGGGCAGCGCCTGGGATGGCCATTGCGCCGTCCCAGGGGCGCGGGTCGAGCGCTGCTGCGCGATCAGGGCGCGCGCCGCCTGCGCCAGGTCGGGCAGCACCTGGTCGGTCAGGCAATCGCAGGCGGCGAGGCCGAGGCCGACATGGCGCGTCGTGGTGCGGAACGGCGCGGCGGCTGGCCCGCCGGGGTCTTGCGGATCGGGGACCACAAGACCCGAGCGTCCGGCGGCCAGGTCGGCGGCGAAGCGGGCCTCGATCCGCAGCACCGGCGCACGGGCCTCCTCGCCAAGCCG
>NZ_JBEGDB010000400.1:0-5478 GCF_043638955.1 Bradyrhizobium sp. 31Argb
CCGAACCGCCGGATACGGACCCGTACGTCCGGTGGTGTGGGAGGGGCGAAGCCGCGAGGCTTCCCCCTATCCCGATCGGCAAGTGGGGGCATGGATTGCTTCGCTACGCTCTACCCATCCTACCCACCATCTTGCACGCATCCATGATGGCGCGTCGCGAACTATCTCGCAGGACAAGCCGCGCCGCTCTTCGCCCATGCTTCGACGAGCGCGCCCGCCTGTTTTTGCGTGCCCGGCGCGGGGGAGCGGCCGAAGCCAGGCTGCCACGCCCAGCCGACCAGCGTATCCTCGCCAATGTGGTGGATCAGCTCTTCGACCTTGCGGCCGCCATTGCGGGCGGGGTCCTTGATCTGGGCGCAGATCTCGGCGAGCGATTTGCCTTCCCAGCCCATCTCCCGTGGCGCGAGATGCCATTCCGGGTGACCCGGTATACGGCCAGGCTCGAAATTGGCGTTGCCGTGACAGCTCGAGCACCGCATCGCCGCCAACCCGTGGCCGTCGGTGCCGCGTGTGACCGGTGGCTGATGCGGCCGGCCCTCGTCGCCCTGGCGCGGACGGTCGCCGGCGGGATGGCAGTTTACGCAGCGCGGATGCGTCAGCACTTTGCCGAGCTCGGTGAACATCGCCGCCGATCGCGCGTCGCTGTCGGCGATCCCCGCAAAGCTCTCAGGCGAAGCCAGGCCATGTGATGCGGTCTGCGAGGCCGCATAACCCGTCACCATGCTCAGGCCGAACGCCGCGACCACAACGACAATCCGAAACCGCATGTCTGATGTCATGGTCAGGCCAGATAACGCTGGGGATCGGCGAGGATCACGTCGCGGACGGCCTCGTGATATTTGATGTAGCCGGTGCAGCGGCAGATATGTCCGTCGAGCGCTTCTTCGATGGTCTTATCGAGCTCGGTTCGCGCCACCGGCTTCTTCGCGAGACGTTCCAAGAGGACCTGGGCTTCGTTCAGGAAGCCGGTGGCGCAGTAGCCGCACTGGAAGGCGAAGTGATCGATGAAGGCCTTCTGAAGCGCGGTGAGCTGGCCATCTCTCGCATGGCCCTCGACGGTCCGGATCGCCTTGCCGTTGAAGCTTGCGGCCGGCACGACGCAGGTCGGAGTTGTGTCGCTGGTGCCATCGGGGTTGTCGACGATGATCGCGCAGCTCAGGCACTGCGCGGCGCCGCAGCCGAACTTGGTGCCGGTCATGCCGAGATGTTCACGCAGGAAGTCGTTCATCGAGAGATCGTCGCGGACCTCGATCGGATCGATCGCGCGGCCATTGATCGTGATCGCAAGCCTTGTCACGCGAGGGCTCCCTTGAGCATGGCCTGGGTGACCGGCAACGAATTGAAGCGGTGGCCGGTGGCGTCGAAGATGGCGTTGAGAAGGGCAGGGACCACGGGGACCATCACGACTTCGGCCATGCCTTTCGGCGGCTCGTCCGGCGTCAGTGGCGGCAGCATCTCGATCTCGAGATCGCGCAGCGGCAGGTCCGATCCCCGCGCCACCAGATATTGCCCGAGGTTCCATTGCCCGTTGCCGGGACCGCCTTCGTGAGGCGGCAGCGATTCCAGCAGGGCGTAGCCGACGCCCATGGCAAAGCCGCCCTGCGACTGGCCGAGCACGACTTCCGGCACCAGCGGCTGGCCGCATTCGAGCACGCTGTAGGCCTTGGCGATGCGCAGCGCGCCGGTCGTGCGCTCGATCTCGACGCGAACCAGCGTGCCGCACATCGAGGCGTAGGCCGTGCCGATCCTGTTGTTGTCGGTTGGCGGAAACCACACGCTGACACGATTGAGCGCGGTGAATTTCCCGCTACCCCTCCGCACTGCGAGCGCATCGATCTCCGCCCGGTGCTGCTCGCTGCCGAACTGGAAACGCGCGCGCGACCAGGCCCAGCGGGAGAAGCTGTGGGTGATCGCGCCGGTCACGAGGTTGCGCGCATGCGCGGTTGCGGCGAGCGGCGGCAGTGTCAGCGGCGCAAGGCCGGGCAGGATGAGTTGTCCATCCTTCCAGCGCGCTTTGGCGAAATCCTTCGCCCGCGGATCGGAGGGCGGGATGCGCCAGAGTTCGAGCGCCGCCGGCCACAGGCCATAGCGGAAGATGACGCGCGCCGCCTCAGCGGCTGCATGGGTCCCGACATGCGCGCCGATCGAGGCGCTGGTGGCCGAACTGATCGCAGGCACCCAGCGCGGATTCCTCGCAGCCGCGTCCTGGGTCTTCTGATCCATCGTGTAGGGATCGCCCGAGGTGACGAGACCCAGCGCATCATAGGTATCGATGCGCGCCACCGACACTTCGTCGGCTGCCGCGCCAAGATGGATCGCGACGCGGTTGGCGAGTGCGGTTCCGATGCCGTTGCCCATCTCGACATGATCGCAATGGATCGAAATCCTGCCGTCGGCCGCAATCTCGACGCGTCCGAGCGAGCAGTCCGCGCCGGTGCCGTAATCCTTGGTGACGCAGGCGACGCCGGTGCCGACCAGGACGCCGCTGTGTGCAAGCCGCGCCTTCTCTGCGGCGCGCTGCCGCCAGATCGGATGTGTCTCGAGCTTGTCCAGGATCTCCGGCGTGCGGACCGACACGATGTACGGATTTCCCGTCATGGTCCGGCCATTCTGCTTGAGCGCATTGCGCCGCCGGAATTCGATCGGATCGAGCGGCAAGGCGGCTGCGGCCTCGTCGATCAGCACTTCGAGCGCGGTCATGGTCTGTATGGTCCCGTAGCCCCGCATCGAGCCTGCGGTCACGCCGCGCGAATGCACGGCCACCGTGGTGACGTCGACCTTCGGAACGTCATAGATGCCGATCGCCGCCGTGGCGCCGACGACCGCCACGCTCGACGAGAAGTTCGCGAGGCCGCCGCCATCGAGCACGTGATCGGCCGCGAAAGCCTGGATCTTGCCGGTTGCGCGGTCGATCCCGATCCGGGATCGCATCTTGAACGGATGGCGTTTGATGCCGCCCTGGAATTGCTGATAGCGATCATGCGCGAGCCGGACCGGCCGTCCTGGAAAGAACATCGCGGCGAGCGCGACATAGAGCACGAAGGGCGTGTGGTCGCGGCCGCCGAAGCCGCCGCCGATATAGGTGAACTGCGTGTTGATCTGCGCGGGCTTGAAGGGAGGGCGGGCCTGCCCGAGCAGGTACGCGATCGACTCCGTGGCTTCATAGGGCGACTGGACGCCGAGCACGAGTTCGAGATTTCCGCCTCTGGCGTCGTACCAGCCGAGGCCGCATTCCGGTTCGAGGAACATCGGGTCGACCGACTGGGTCTCGAAGGTGCGATCGAGCACCAACATTGCGGGGTTCTTCGCATCCAGCTCGGCGCGGATCTGCTCGCCATACCGCGCCGCCTTGCCATAGGGCGCCAGCGTCTCCTTGGCGAAGGAGGACCAGACCGGAAGCGTGGTGTCCTGGAGCCGCCCCGGCGTCACCCAGCCGGCCTGGATCGGCGAGTACACGTCGGGGGATTCGGGCGTCGGCCCGGCCACGCGCGTGAAGCGGAAGGCGGCGTAATTGGGAACGGAGACCGGACCGGTCTCTTCGCCTGACTTCACGAAGGTGCCGTCGCGCAGCGCCAGCCGCGCACGATCGAAGGCGTCGAACTGCTCGAAGATCAACAGCGCCACCGGCTGTCCCATATAAAGCGGCGTCTTGCCGACTGGGCAGAACAGATCGCCGGCATAGAATTCAGGGACGCGGGCGCCGATCTTCGCAAGCTCCTCGGCCGTCACCACGACCGACGGCTTCAGCGCGCCGCTGAGGCGTGCGAGGTCCATGCCGAGATAGACACGCGTCGCATCACTCGCGCGGACGAGGATCGCGTGCGACGTCGTGGCCGGCCATCCCGGCAGGTCGGCGGCGCGAAAATCGGAGGCGTAGAGCTTGGCGCCGGTGACCTTGGCGACGCCATCGATGCGACCGCGGCCATCGGCCGCCGGATTCCAGTTCTGCCGTCCGGGCAGCACCGCGCGCGCCGGATAGCCCGCCGGCTCGGCCGCCCCCAATCGTGACAGGCTGAGCGCTATCCCGCTCGCCGTGACCCACTTCACGAACTCCCTTCGCGAAGGCCGCATGCCCCTTACCCCCTCGGTCAACACTATCAGGCGTGCCCGATATCAGATCGTCGTTGCGCCCGAATCACACGCCGACACGGAAACACTATCGCAAGTCCGCGATCGATGCGGGGCCAGGACCGGGCGTGACCAGGGTCGGCCATTGCTTTGAGCCGAATGGCACGGCCGGCGGCAGAAACGTCGTCATGCCGCGCTTCTTGGTCTCGGCTGATATCGCGACACGCGCATCGCCGCCCATCAGTTCATAGTCCATCAGATGATAGTTGCCGAAGAACAGCGAACCGACCGAGCGATCCGCGATGATCCGCGTCAGCGATTCCAACATGTCCGCAGGCGTCGTTGTGAACGAGATGGTTTCGATCAGGAGCAGGCGATCATTGATGGCATCGGGACCGAAGAACTGCGCGAGCACGCTGAACAGCACGTTGTTCTGGCGCGCGACATAGATGGTGTTGCTCGCGGCATAGGTCTTGTCCCAATCGGCGCCAAGCTGGGCTTTCCAGTCCGCCAGCACGCCCATCCAGTGCGCAACTTGAGTCTCTGCCGCCCATGCAACGTTCTTGGCGAGGTACGGCGCCTGCTTCTTGCCGAAAGCCTCGAGCGTCGCAAATGGAATGGCGTCCTTGGCGAGGCATTCGTCCATGAAGGCGAGGTTGTTCTGCAGGATGGTGCGGTTGTTGTCGCGCCAGCCGGCTTCCATCGGCGTGCGGTCCAGCCCATCGAGCGCCGATTGCATGCGGCTGCGATAGGCGAGCATCGAGCCGCGCCAGGATTTGTCGCCGGGATTGTCGACATAGGGGCCGACCACTTCGGCCAAGGCCATCGTGCTGTGACCCACCGACTTCAGCAACTGGTAGACCATCGGCACCTGCGGCGCCTCCGTCGGCGCCATTCCCGGACGATAAAGGATCATCCTGCCGCCAGCGCCGGAAAACAGCGCAAGGATGACCGGGTGCTTGCTCAGGATGTTCTTCTGGAAAATCTTTGCCGCGTCGCCATACAGCTCAAACATCGCGGTGTTGAGCGCCAGCACGTCCTTGGTCGCGGTGTTGGCGGGTGTCGCGTTCGTCTTGCCGGAGATCGGCGCCATGTAGGATGGAAGGCTCTGCGCCGCGGCGCCCGCACCGCTACCGCACCACAATAGAGTCGCCACCGCCAAGCCGACGTAGCGCTTCATGCCGATTCCCCCGCCCGTGATTCGCACGATTCCTAGCCGGGGCGGCAGTATTCCGTCATTCGCGCGACGCGCAAGCGACACTTGCCATGATCAACAGCGCTGGTTGCGGGATGATTGATGCGGTCCGTAAAATAGTGCGTTCATTGAAAAGCGGCGGACTAGGCCGTGTGGACTCTTGGGATTCTCAAATCAGATTGAACGTGATTCAAGGCTTTCTTTTAGGAGGAAGC
>NZ_JBEGDB010000401.1:0-5469 GCF_043638955.1 Bradyrhizobium sp. 31Argb
ATCACCCCGATCGGGCAATCCAAAGCATTCCGCGCAAGTCAAGGCCGGGCACGGCGATCCTCTCGTGACGCTCACGTTGCTATAGAGGTGAAGCAAGCGTCGCCGCTAAGTGGCAATAACTAATTCTGTGGCGACGAGCGCTAGAACCTGCCGACCAAGGAGCGCCGATCGAGTTTACCGCGCCGTTCCTCAACAACCAACGAGAATCAGGGGAGGGCTATCATGGCGCAATCCCTGAAGTTGGGCGGCAATCCGGAGGCGGAGGAATCCGTCGCCTGAATCGGCTGCCGATCATCCTCGCCATCGTGCTGATTATCGTCTTCTTCGCCGTCATCTTCTACGGCCTGACCTCGCCCGGTCTGTACTTCCGCCGCTGGGCCTGCATCGGCACCGCCTCATCCAATTCGGCATCGACCTACGCCGACAACCTGAAGAAGGGCGTCTCCAATGGCATCATTGGCGACCAGCCGGAAGCACAGACATTCCAGCCAACGCCGGCGCAGCCCGAAACCCCACCGGCAAACAATCCTTCCCCGGCCGACCGCAGACGGAGTCGGCCGGCTCGCACCTCGAGCCGGAACCGCTGTGGCGGGCGCGCCTCGAGCGGGAGGCACATGAACAATATTTGCGGAAGCAGCAGCGCGAGCGCATGGCCCGCGTGCAGGCGAACGATGCCGCTCATGACTCACCGCTCGCCATCAATCTCAGCAAGCTGCAAACATCAAGCGCACCCATGAGCAATGCAGCACCATCGAAGACGACGACGACACCCGGTCCTGCACGCGGTACGTCCGACCTTTATGCGGCGCGCTTCGCGCCGGCCTCAGTACGCAGAACATCGATCCGAACGGCCACGCGGCGAAAGAGGATGTCTTCAACTCGGACCTGAAGAAACTCGGTTACCTTCCCAACAAGGTGGTCGCGTCGACGTCGGCCTACGAATTGAAGCGGGGCTCCGTCATTCCAGCCCGATCGTCCCGGTCGCATCACCGCCCAGGTCAGCCAAAACGTCTACGACAGCGCCACGGGCCATCAGCTGCTGATCCCGCAGGGCGCTAAACTCCTGGGACGGTACGATTCCAAGATTTCATTCGGGCTAAGCCGCGTCCTTGTGGTCTGGACCGACGTCATCTTCCGGAACGGCGCGACGTTGCAGATCGAAGGCATGGCGGGCACGGACGGGAAGGCTATGGTGGATTCAATGATCAAGTCGACAATCATTATTTGCATTTATTCGGCTCCGCGATCCTGATTTCCGCGATTGGCGCCGGCATCGACATGTCGATGCCCGCAAGTTCACCTTCGGTTATCAGCAAACGCCGACGGATGCCGCGCAACAGTTTTGCAGAGAGCTTCGGCCGGGTCGCGGGGCGCAGGCTTCGGTGAAAGCAGACGCGCTACCGGCGCCGGCAAGTTACAAGGAGATCTTGGCCCGGCTCAAGATTGATAGCGTTACTTGGGAGAAAGATGGCTTCGGCACGATCATGAAGGCGTCTTTTGTCATTCGAAACAACAGCACCATTGATGTTAAAGACGTCGTCGTAACGTGTAGACATTCCGGCAACAGCGGAACGTACATCGATAGCAACACGCGTACCATCTACGAAGTTGTGCCTCACAACTCCTATCACGCGGTGATCGATCTAAACATGGGCTTCATTCACAGTGCAGCTACTCAGTCGGCATGCGCGGTGCCGGGCTATTCGCCGACCTAGGAGCGGGCTGGTGCTCGCGGGCGATTGTATAGATCTTCCGCGGTGCCGCCCGCATAGCCTGCTCATCTCCAGCGTCCTGCGCCCCCCCAAGTCGACACGAAGGTGCTATCCCTGCTCGCGCCTTCAGCCTCTGGCGTATAGCCCCGGCCGGGGCAGGGCGACACGGAGGCCAAAAAGCCGGATCCGCGTGGCCACCGCCGCGCGCCCCGGGGGAAATGTGCCGGAGTCGGCCCACCACCGCGACCGTGCTCGCCGCTGCCATCGTCCGTGAAGGCGCCAAGGCGGTTGCCGCCGGCATGAATCCGATGGATCTGAAGCGCGGTATCGACCTCGCCGTCGACGCCGTGGTCGCCGACCTCGTCAAGAACTCCAAGAAGGTCACCTCGAACGAGGAGATCGCCCAGGTCGGCACCATCTCGGCCAACGGTGACGCCGAGATCGGAAAGTTCCTCGCCGACGCCATGAAGAAGGTCGGCAACGAGGGTGTCATCACCGTCGAGGAAGCCAAGTCGCTCGAGACCGAGCTCGACGTCGTCGAGGGCATGCAGTTCGACCGCGGCTACATCTCGCCCTACTTCGTCACCAACGCCGACAAGATGCGCGTTGAGATGGACGACGCCTACATCCTCATCAACGAGAAGAAGCTCTCCTCGCTGAACGAACTGCTGCCGCTGCTCGAGGCCGTGGTGCAGACCGGCAAGCCGCTGATCATCGTCGCCGAGGACGTCGAAGGCGAGGCTCTTGCGACCCTCGTCGTGAACCGCCTGCGCGGCGGTCTGAAGGTCGCGGCCGTCAAGGCTCCGGGCTTCGGCGATCGCCGCAAGGCCATGCTGCAGGACATCGCGATCCTGACCGGCGGCCAGGCCATCTCGGAAGATCTCGGCATCAAGCTCGAGAACGTCACGCTCAACATGCTCGGTCGCGCCAAGAAGGTGATGATCGACAAGGAGAACACCACGATCGTCAACGGCGCCGGCAAGAAGGCCGACATCGAGGCGCGGGTGGCCCAGATCAAGGCGCAGATCGAGGAGACCACCTCGGACTACGACCGTGAGAAGCTCCAGGAGCGTCTTGCCAAGCTCGCGGGCGGCGTCGCGGTGATCCGGGTCGGCGGCGCGACCGAGGTCGAGGTGAAGGAGCGCAAGGATCGCGTTGATGACGCGATGCATGCGACCCGCGCCGCGGTCGAGGAAGGCATCCTGCCGGGCGGCGGCGTCGCCTTGCTCCGTGCCACCGAAGCGCTCAAGGGCCTGCGCACCAAGAACGACGACCAGAAGACCGGCGTCGAGATCGTGCGCAAGGCGCTGTCCTGGCCTGCCCGCCAGATCGCGATCAACGCTGGTGAAGACGGCTCGGTCGTGGTCGGCAAAGCCCTGGAGAAGGATCAGTACTCTTACGGCTTCGATGCGCAAACGGGCGAGTACGGCAATCTTGTCTCCAAGGGCATCATCGATCCGACCAAGGTCGTGCGTACCGCGGTCCAGAACGCCGCCTCGGTGGCGGCGCTCCTGATCACCACGGAAGCCATGGTCGCCGAGCTGCCGAAGAAGGCTGTTGCCGGCCCCGCCATGCCTCCGGGCGGCGGCATGGACTTCTAAGTCCAGCCACCTGGTAAACGACAAAATGCGAAACCCCGGCGGCATGCCGGGGGTTTTTGTTTGACGCCGTGTTCATTTTCCCTCGTGCGGTATGCGCGTTCCGGAATGACGGAGCCAAATCCATACCCCCATTGTCAGTTGAAATGCCGGTGATCTGATGCGGGATTTTGCTCATTGATCAGGTGCGTCTTTTGCGTCGCACACCCGGCCGCATTCGCAGATGCACCGCGCAAAAAAGAGACAGGAGTCGCCATGCGACATCGAACGAACGGTTGGGCGAGTTTGGCAAGCGCGACGGCGTCCGCGTTATCGATGTCAGCTCAATTCAGGAAAGCTAGGTGAAGGCCTTGTCGCTCTGCGAGATGCCGCAATGTACGCGACGCTGCTTCCGGCTGAGGCCGCCAAGCGGGACGAATGGCAGGCGGCTATTGAGGCCTCAATGTTAGTGGCGGAGCGGGGCGGCTCCAATGTTGGCGCGCATTGGGATCATGAGGGCGCTCAACTTTGGCAAGGCGCACAGCCTCGAAAGAAGATGGCGAAGAAGTACAGGATCATGCCGTGATACTCCGTTCAATAGCGTTGGCCTGCTTCTGAGCCGAGGCGCGCTACGAGCTGCAAGCTGCTTTCGCGAAGAACTAATAGTGGGGTTATAACCTGTGGTTTGATTGCATGGCCAAATGGCATGCTTTGGCGCATGAAAGCTCGTGCGCTTGTGGCCTGGAATGTGCGTCGAATCCGCGTTGACCGCGGTATTTCGCAAGAGAAGTTGGCTTACAAGGCCGGGATTGACCGCTCCTACATGGGCAGTCTTGAGCGGCTATCAGAAAACCCGACAATTGATCTTCTCGATCGCATCGCCGAAACGCTCGGTGCTCATTTGTCCGAGTTCTTTATTCGCCCCCCAAAGGCGCTCGGATTCCCAAGACCTTACCTAAAGGTCGCAAGCCGACGCATAGACGTCGCGGGAAAAGTTTATTGCGCGACGGAAAAATCTGACGCCGAACGGCCCCGCCTGCGCCTCGTCGGGCGAGCCTTGCAACGTCCTGCGGTCCGCATAGCGCCTCGCTGGGCTTGGCTAGGTTCCTTGATTTGCCTGCGCTAACTGGACGGTGATATGACTTGGCTATTGAAGTTTACCACAGACAGTAGCTGCCGCTGGCTGCCGGTCGTCAAGGCCGACCGGCAGGCGATATTCGCAGTCGCATCCAAGCTGTCCGAAACCGATGTCTAACGTCGCGGCTGCAAGTCAGGACAGGCGTAAAGTATAGGAATATATTCCATAATGCGGATTATGCGAATCGCCACAGCGACAGCGAAACCATAAGATACCAATCATTCCATAACGCCTGCACGCGCCGCGAAGTCAGGAGACGACCACGATGATCTGCGCCATATCGGTGGTGTTTTTGAGCGGCCGAGTGGTCAGCGGCAATGGACCATCCGCCGTGCACCAGACCTGAACGCCCCCCGCGTGATCGCCGATTGCAACGATCGCGTGGATTTCCCTGGTGCGGAAGCCATTGTACTCGCTCATCAGAGCTTTTCCGCCTTCTCAGCCCAGGCGACCTGCTCGCGTTTGAAGTCCCTCATAGGAATACGGGAACGAGACTGGGCCGCCGACAAGCATGCGTGCAAAATCTGTGACGATCTAAACCCGTGGTAGTTGTAGTTTGGTCAATATTTTGCGAAATGTGGAGGGCGAGGCGTTGCGAGACGCCTTGGCAGGATCGACTTTAGGTAGTTTGCAGCGTCGCTATCGGGGCTCCTTCCAGTAGACAAATCGATCTGGATGCCATCTCGCGATCTTGTTGGATTACCGTGGTTCTCACGCCCCCTACTGACGATCCGAACGAACTTTAACGCGGTACATCATCGACGAACCTTACGATTACCCACATTTTTGAGTCAGAGTTTCGCTCCCGTTGCGATATCGATGAATCGCGACGATCCGCGCCACATGATCAGATTCCCTGGTGGCGGATCGTTGGCGCGGGCGAGATAGCCGCCGAGCCTGGCGATTTTGACGAGGTAATGCGACAATGTCTTTCGTTGTATGCTGACCGGATTCTTGTCTTTGATGAGCCGATCAAGCAATTGGATTTCAGCTTTGGTCAGCGCAAATTCCGGTGAGGCATTTGGCGCTGAACGATTGAGCA
>NZ_JBEGDB010000402.1:0-5453 GCF_043638955.1 Bradyrhizobium sp. 31Argb
GAATCGGGAGACACCCGAAGAATCCAATTCGCTCCGCTATGCAATACCCCCTAAGGCCATATGCGATTCCCCTACCGCGCGCGGGGAGAGGTGAAGGAAGCGACGCTCAGTCCTTGATGAACGCGAGCAGGTCGGCGTTGATGGTAGCAGCTTCCGTGGTGGGCATGCCGTGCGGAAAGCCCTTGTAGGTCTTCAGCGTGCCGTTCTTCAACAGCTTGGCCGACAGCGGCCCGGCGTCGGCATAGGGCACGATCTGGTCATCGTCGCCATGCATGACGAGAACAGGCACGTTGATCTTCTTCAGGTCTTCGGTGAAGTCGGTTTGCGAGAAGGCGACGATGCCGTCGTAATGCGCCTTGGCGCCGCCCATCATGCCCTGGCGCCACCAATTCTGGATGACCGCTTCCGACGGTTTGGCGCCCGGCCGGTTGTAGCCGTAGAACGGGCCCGCGGCGAGCTCGCGATAGAATTGCGAGCGATTCGCGGCGAGCTGCGCCTGCAGCCCGTCGAAGACATCCTTGGGCAGGCCGCCTGGATTGGCCGGGGTCTGCACCATCAAGGGCGGCACCGCGCTGATGATCGCCGCCTTCGCCACCCGGCTCTCACCGTGCCGCGCGATATAGTGGACCACCTCGCCGCCGCCGGTGGAATGACCGACGTGAACGGCATTCTTCAGATCGAGATGCTCGGTCACCGCCGCGAGGTCGTCGGCATAGTGATCCATGTCGTGGCCATCGCTCACCTGGCTCGACCGGCCGTGGCCGCGGCGGTCATGCGCGATGACGCGAAAGCCGTGATTGAGGAAGAACAGCATCTGGGTGTCCCAGTCATCAGATGACAGCGGCCAGCCGTGACTGAAGACGATGGGCTGACCACTGCCCCAGTCCTTGTAAAAAATCATGACGCCGTCTTTGGTGGTGATCGTGGGCATCGCGCAGCCTTTCGTGCGAGTTAAGCTGATGGAACATACCGGTCGCGGGCATGCTCCGGATTTCAAAATCGCCCTGCGATATCAAATCACGATGTCAATTGGATCGTGAGCATGATCTCCGCGCAAACGCTTCGCGTTTGTCGCGAGGAAAACCGGTCTCCACTTTTCCGGATCATGCTTCAGGCGAAGGAGGCCATCGGCCTGAAGCGCCGCCAGATGCCGATGATCGCCACCACGAATAGCACCAGCACGATGCCCTGCACGACGGCGAAGACGGGGCCGGACGGCGGAGCCGGTGGCACGCTCGGCGCCAACGCGTGCAGCGGGGGTATCTTGAGGAAGGACTGAACCACCAGCACGAAGAC
The DNA here is from genome assembly GCF_043638955.1 of Bradyrhizobium sp. 31Argb. NCBI lineage: Bacteria > Pseudomonadati > Pseudomonadota > Alphaproteobacteria > Hyphomicrobiales > Nitrobacteraceae > Bradyrhizobium > Bradyrhizobium sp. 31Argb. Next base: position 1,297 of record NZ_JBEGDB010000402.1, read on the forward strand.
GTTGAGATAGAGCGATATCATCGCCGTCACGATGTAGATCGGACGCCAGGTGCCCGAAAGCTTCATGACATAGAGCGCGATGCAGGCGATCGCGAGCAGGATCAACGAAATGATCCCGAATATATGCGAGGGCAGCAGCTCCTTGAACGGGAACATGAAGCCCGTGACGCTGGTGAGGATCGTGAACAGCAGGAAGATCGCGGTGAGCCCGGGCATCTGCTTCGAGCCGAGCAGCCCGAACATCACGACAAGGCCCGCGACGATTGCAATCAGACTGATCACCACGTGAACAAGCGTAAACGTGGCCAAGCTCATACCCAGGACCATGTGAAGCACTCCCGATTGAGAACCGCGCTGAACACTACGATGCAACAAGTGAGATTGCTACATGCTTCGCGGATCGGAAGCCGGCTTATATGATGAAGATAAGATGATTATGATGCGAATAAATTAAAGTATGGGATTTGCCGAAACCGTTTGCATGCCTGTCATAAATGACAGCACACCGACAGCAATCACCAAACTATCTGAATTAGTGCTGTAACCCGGGGCCGCTCGCGTATGCTGACACGGATATCCCGGGTTACGCGTTCCGCTCCACCCGGGCTACGCGTTCCCCACGGCGCTATGAATCAATAATAGCGCGGGATCGGGCCGTTATGCGGCGTCTTGCGCTGCGAGAGATCGAACAGCACGCGATCGACATAGCACCACCCCCAGCCTTCCGGCGGATCATAGCCTTCGATGATCGGATGGCCGGTCGCGTGGAAATGCGCGGTCGCATGCTTGTTGGGAGAATCGTCACAGCAGCCGACATGGCCGCAGGTGCGGCAGATGCGCAAATGCAGCCATTGGCTGCCGCTCTTCAGGCATTCCTCGCAGCCGAGCGCGCTCGGCGTGACGGTCTGAATGTCGGCGATATGGGTGCAGCCTTTCGACATCTGCTGTTTCCTAAGCCGTAGAATTGGCGTTGTCGGCGAGGAAGCCGTGCAGCGCCGCGACGACTTGCGCGCCCTCGCCGATCGCGCCGCCGACGCGCTTGACCGATCCGGAGCGGACATCGCCAACGGCGAAAACGCCGGGCACCGTTGTCTCCAGCAATTGTCCCTGCCGCAGGCCATCCTGGCCGCTCTGGCCGGTGAGCACGAAGCCTCCGCGGTCAACCTTGACGCCGCAGCCCTCGAGCCAGCCGGTCGCGGGATCGGCGCCGACGAACAGGAACACGTTGTTGACGTCGAGCGTGTGCTGCTCCGGCGCCAGGCGGCTCTTCCAGCGCGCGCGCTGGAGCGTGGCATCCTCGCCGCCTTCCAGCGCTGTGATCTCGGTGTTGAACATCAATTCGATGTTCGGCGTCGCCTCGATGCGCTCGATCAAATAGCGCGACATGCTGGCCCCGAGGCCGCCGCCGCGGATCATCATGTAGACCTTGCGCACATGGCCCGACAGGAACACTGCGGCCTGGCCTGCCGAATTGCCGCCGCCGACCAGCACCACGTCCTGCCCGGCACACAGCTTGGCCTCGATCGGCGAGGCCCAGTACCAGACGCCGCGGCCTTCGAAGGCCTCGAGATTTTCGATGCTCGGCCGGCGATAGCGCGCCCCGCTCGCAACCACGATCGATCGTGAGCGCAAGGTGTGCCCGCATTCGGTCGCGATCGAGAACAGGCCGTCCCGCTTGGAGCAGTCCAGCGACCTGACCGAGACCGGGATCAGGATATCAGCGCCGAATTTCTGCGCCTGGTTGAAGGCGCGGCCGGCGAGCGCCTGGCCGGAAATGCCGGTCGGAAAGCCCAGATAGTTTTCGATGCGGGCGCTGGCGCCGGCCTGGCCGCCGAAGGCGCGCGAATCGAGCACCGCGACCGACAGCCCTTCGGACGCCGCATAGACGGCGGTGGCGAGCCCGGCCGGCCCGCTGCCGACGACGGCAACGTCGTAGAGCTTGTCATGGGTGTGGCCGCCGATCATGCCCATCGCCATCGCAAGCGCGGTCTCGGACGGGTTGCGCAGCACGTTGCCGTTGGGGCAGACCACCAATGGCAACTCGGCGCGCGTGGCCGAGTAGCGCGCCACCAGGTCGGCCGCGTCCTTGTCAGTGGCGGGATCGACCACGTGATAGGGCTGGCCGTTGCGCGCCAGGAAATTCTGCAACTGCGCGATCTTTCCGAGCGACGGCGGGCCGATCAGCACGGGGCCGCCGACGCCGCCCTGGATCAGGTTGACGCGGCGCAGGATCAGCGCGCGCATGATGCGCTCGCCGAGATCGGCCTCGGCCACCAACAGCGCCCGCAATCTTTCCGGCGGAATCAAGAGCGTCTCGACATCGCCTTCGGCATGGCCGTCGACCAGCGCAGGCCGGCCGGAGAGTTGGGCAATCTCGGCCAGGAATTGTCCCGGGCCCTGGTCGATCACCGGCGTGACATGGCCGAGGCCATCGCGCTGGGTGATCGCGACCGTGCCCGAAAGCACCACGAACATGCCCGGTCCCGGCTTGCCGGTCTCGAACAGCGCTTCGCCGTCGCTATAGTGCCTGACCTCGCCGAACCGGCGCATCCGCTCGATCTCGTGGTCGGTCAGGCTGGGAAAGGTCTGTTCGTGCCGCGGAAACGCGAGGGACCTCGCGCTGATCGGATTCGCCATCGCCTCTGCAGCCATCTCAGCTACTCACTCCTCTTACCAAAACACGTCGCAACGATGCCCCGCATGCAGGGACCGGCTAGCGACCCGGCTCGCCATCGCTCGCGTCATCTAGTCGGCCTTCGGCCGGTTCGGAAGATGCAGGATCGCTGCGCCCGCGCGCCTGTGATTTCCGCCGCTTGAGGTTTTCGCGCAGCGCGAGCTTGAGGCGATGCTGTCTTGATTCGTCTGACGCAATCGCGGCCTGCCGCTCCCGCCTGTCTTTCTCGTCCTGCATGTTGCATCCGTCTTTCAAACTTGCATGACAATAGACCAGGCGCCGAGGGACATGCACCGGTCGATCGGGGAGGTGGGCTCCCCCGGTCTTCCGTGCGGTGGCAGGACGAACCGGCCAAAGCCGCACTCCCGAGCGCCCCAGGGAACCGAAGTGCCCCCGGATTGGCCGAATTTCGACGGGACGAGGTGTTTTTGCGGTCCGCCTCCCCGTCCCCGCGCTTGCGCCGGAGGGGGGCTTGTGGCAAGAACCGCCGCGCCCGCTGGGGCCAACTCGGCCGATTCTTTGATTCCCGGGCATGCTGCCGTAGCTCAGTGGTAGAGCACTCCCTTGGTAAGGGAGAGGTCGACAGTTCAATCCTGTCCGGCAGCACCAGAAAACCCACAAAATCAGCAACTTAGATGACCGGCTCCCCGGCGGACGATACTCGATTTCGAGCCGGGTACCCAACCGGATCAAAAGTGCCGAACATGATCGATTTTTGCACAAGCGCCGCCATCAGGTCCAGATTTGGACCGCGTGATCGATTTCACGGCCGGCAACGAAAATTCACGACTGCGGCGCCATACTCGGCGCCGTCGGCGTTGTGTTTTTCAACCGATAGAGGGCGAAGGCAGCGCTAACCCGGCCCATCGCTTGCGCATCGAAGACGCTCCGCTCGCACCAACCGCGGTCCTCGCGATTTCAGGATGCGTCGTGCATTTGCGCCGTCGGGCTAGTGGGTCAGTTTGTAGCAGTGCCCGCCGCCCCTATGCCTGACGCGTGCGCGGCACTTATCCAGCGTCGAAAATGAGCAGTCAGGCTGTCCTGCGGCTTTCGCCCCTCTTAGCTGCGCACAGAACGTGGCAGCGTTGGCAGGGTCTTGCGGATAAAGAACGAAGCTCATCGAGAGAAGCGTCATCATAGCGACAAATGCTAGCGTCGAACGCGACATATCAAGCCTCCCTATGAGGTCTTGCCCACGCGGCAAGCACACGCGTCGTCACAGCACGTTGGTCCGGAGCAGCGGCGGCGCCGCTCCGGACCAACGACACCGCTTTTGATCGGCCTGAGCACGCCAGAAGCGGCGCAAACTGGTGTATCGGCGTTCGCGGCGGGTCTTCAAGTAGAAGAAACCCGCCATTCTCGACGGAAAAAGTCCCTAGAGCTTCGGTTCTGATTGAATCAGAACTGAAGCTCTAGATTCTTGTTTTGACGCGTTTTCTGCGCAGATAAGTCTACGCAATCTGCGTAAACTTGATTGCTATGC
>NZ_JBEGDB010000403.1:0-5440 GCF_043638955.1 Bradyrhizobium sp. 31Argb
GTCCTCCTTGCCGACCAGTTGACCTGTTACCCATGTCGCCGGTCTATTCTGTTACCCATGTAGCCGGTCAGGACCGCCCTTGCCTTCTCCCCTTGTGGGAGAAGATGGCGCGCATGAAATGCGCGACGGATGAGGGATTCTCTCCGCGGGTGACGGTGATTGTGGAGACAACCCCTCACCCTAGCGGGTCCGTTGCTGGCGCCGGTCCCACAAGGGGAGAGGGCACATCAACTGGCACCGCGAAGGCGCACGGCGCGAAGCACGCCGTTCATAAGCTCAGTTGTAATAATAGTAGTCCCTGTACGCGCGACCGCGACGTGACGGCTGTTGCTGACCGAAGGCTACACGTGGATTGATGTTGCAATAGAGGTTGCGGCCGGACGCGCTCGCCATGCATTGCCCGTAGGTTTGATACGAGCAGTCGCCCGGAATGCCGAAGCCCCTGCCTTGGGCGCACCAGGGATAGTCGTAGGCCGCGGCGGGAGCGGAGCCGGCGGTGACACCCGCCCCGACGGCCGTCATTGCCAACATCAGTTTGCGCATCGTCGTTCTCCTTCGCCTTGGCCAAGCTGGCCGAGATCATGATCCGATTAGATCGGATCATGATCTCATCTTTGCTTGACCATGATCTTCCCACGCAAACGCTTCGCGTTTGTCGCGAGGGAAAACCGGTTCCCACTTTTCCGGATCATGCACATGCCTGCATCTGCAGTAGTCGCGTGGCCGGCGTCAAGGTTCAGACCACGATTGCCGCAGCAAGGTTCCTGATGATGCGCGCTTGGGTCCTATTCCACCTTCAGCCCGGCGCCCTCGACCACTTTCTTCCACTTTTCGGTCTCGGCGACGATCTCCGCACCGAACGCGTCCGGCGTCTGGATGCGTGGCTCGCCGCCCAGTTCAACCAAACGTGTTTTCATCGCCGGCTCGGCCATCACAGCGTTGATCTCGCTGTTGAGCTTGGTGATGATCTCCTTCGGTGTGTTCTTTGGCGCGCCCATGCCGAACAAGGCGCTCGCCTCGTAACCCTTGACGGTCTCGCCGACGGCCTGCACGTCGGGCAGTTGCGGCGAACGCTCCGCCGTGGTGACGCCGAGCGCCCGCAACGAGCCGGAGCGGATATGCTGGATGATCGAGGGCATGTTGTCGAAGATCACGTGCACCTGGCCGGCGAGCAGGTCGGTGATGGCCGGCGCCGCGCCGCGATAGGGCACGTGCTGCATCTTGGCGCCGCTCATCGCCATGAACATCTCGCCGGAGAGATGCACCGAGGTGCCATTGCCTGACGAGGCCATGTTCACCTTGCCGGGATTGGCTTTCACGTATGCGATGAACTCGGCGACGTTCTTGGCCGGGACGTCCTTGTTGACGGTCATCACGTTCGGCACCCGCTGGAACGAGGCGATCGGCGCGATGTCGCGAACGAAATTGAACTTCAGATTCGCATACAGCGTGGCGTTGATGTAGTTCGCAGGGTTTACCAGCAGCACGGTGTAGCCGTCCGGCTCGGCGTTGATCGCAGCTTCCGTGCCGATATTGTTGCCGGCGCCGGGCTTGTTCTCGACCACGAATTGCTGTCCGAGCTTTTCCGACAGCCGCTGCCCGATCAGGCGCGCCAGGATATCGGTGGCGCCGCCCGGCGGATAGCCGACGATCCAGCGGACCGGCCGTGCCGGATAGTCCGCCGCTGCCGAAGCGCGGCCGATCGCGAATGTCGAAATCCCGGAACCGATCAGGCCAAGCGCAGTACGGCGTGAAATCATGTAGTTTCCTCCGATATGGCCGGGTTCACACTCCGGTCCGTTTCTATTGAACTGATGACGGCGTGCGTTGTAACAAACTACGCATTGGACAGCCAGTGCGCACCCTGCGCGCTGGACCGCGACGAAAGGATGAGGCCATGGCCGTCAAGGTGAACGCGCTCGACCATCTCGTGATCAACGTGTCAGACGTGGCGCGTTCCACCGAATGGTACAGCAGGATCCTCGGCATGGAGGTCAAGGTGTTCGATCCGGGTGAAGGCAAGGCGCCACGGACCTCGCTGGTGTTCGGCAACCAGAAGATCAACGTGCGGCCGCGCGATGCCTCCAAGATCGACTGGTTCACAGCCGATCATGAGACGCCCGGCAGCGAGGACCTCTGCTTCCTCACCTCCAGCACGCCCGACGAGGTCGTCGAACATCTGAAGGCCAACGGCGTCAAGATCGAGGAAGGCCCGGTGGCCAGGCATGGCGCGCGCGGCATGCTGCGCTCGGTCTATTTCCGCGATCCAGACGGCAGCCTGATCGAGATTTCGTCGTATGAGGATGATGCCTCCTAGCACCGTCATTGCGAGCGGAGCGAAGCAATCCATTTCTCCACTTGCGGGGGCATGGATTGCTTCGTCGCTGCGCTCCTCGCAATGACGTGGAGGGAATCCGCCCGTAATATTTGCCCGCCGTACGATCCGGCGGCACAAATGCTTCTGGAATAAGAACGAAAGCAGCCAGCAAGGCTGCGCGGGAGGAAGCATGACCAATTCACAGGCAGCACCTGGTATCGTGGGACCGTTCGCAGGCCTCGACGTGCCGTGGCTGCTTCGGATGCGCGCGGAGATCCGGCGCGATCACCCGTTCCTGATCTGGGCGCCGTTCGAGGCGCCGGCGCGGAAATGGACCTATGGCGAATTTCACGAGCGCGTCGGCGCGCTGGCCGCGGGGCTCGCAAAACGCGGCGTCACGCCCGGCGAATATGTGCTGATCCATCTGGATAATTGCATCGAGGCGATGCTGGCCTGGTTCGCCTGCGTCGAGCTTGGTGCGATCGCGGTCACCACCAACACGCGCTCGGCCGCCGCCGAGATGGAATTTTTCGCCGGCCATTGCGGCGCGGTTGCCGCAATCACCCAGCCGGCCTATGCCGAATCGATCGCAGCCAATTGCCGCGACCTGCGCTGGATCGCCGTGATCTCGCATAACGCCGGCGCCGCGCCGGCACAGCCCGTGTCACGCGGCGACAGTTTTGAGGCGCTGTTCGCCGACAGCGCCGACCGGCCGCGCCGCGCCGCCGATCCGCTCGCTCCCTGCAGCGTGCAGTACACGTCCGGCACGACGTCGCGCCCGAAGGCGGTGTTGTGGACCCACGCCAATGCGCTGTGGGGCGCCAAGGTCAATGCGGTGCACGAGGACCTGCATGCCGGCGACGTGCACCAGATTTACCTGCCGCTGTTCCACACCAATGCGCTCGCCTATTCGATGCTGGCGACGCTCTGGGTCGGCGCCTCCTGCGTGATCCAGCCGCGCTTTTCCGCAAGCCGGTTCTGGGGCGTCGCGCTGGAGCATGGCTGCACCTGGACCTCGACCATTCCGTTCTGCATGAAGGCGCTGCTGGAGCACGAGATTCCTGACAACCACAAGTTCCGGCTTTGGGGCACGGCGGTGTGCGAGCCGCCGCCCTTTGCCGCATTCGGCGTCAAAACCATCGGCTGGTGGGGCATGACGGAGACCATCACCCACGGCATTGTCGGCGAGGTCGACCAGCCGAACACGCCGATGTCGATCGGCCGCGGGGCGAGTGAATACTCGATCCGCATCACCAATGATGACGGCTCGGCGACCGAAGTCGGCGGCACCGGCAATCTCTCGATCAAGGGCATTCCCGGATTGTCGCTGTTCAAGGAATATCTGCACAACGAAAAGGCCACCCGCGAAAGCTTCGACGAGCACGGCTACTTCCTGACCGGCGACCGCGTCACGCTGCTCGAGCACGGCTTCGTCAAATTCGGCGACCGCGCCAAGGACATGCTGAAGGTTGGCGGCGAGAACGTCGCGGCCTCCGAGATCGAGCAGGTGATTGCGGTGGTGCCCGGCGTGCGCGAGGCGGCGGTGGTTGCGAAGAGGCACCCGATGCTCGAGGAGGTGCCGGTGGTCTTCATCATTCCGCAAGGCGGCATCGCACCCGTCGACCTGCATGACGATGTCATGGCCGCCTGCCGCAACGCACTCGCCGACTTCAAGGTGCCGCGCGAAATCCGCTTCGTCGACGACATGCCGCGCTCGACGCTGGAGAAGGTCGCCAAAGCCGAGTTGCGGAAGATGCTGGAGTGAGGAGAACGCTGTCATTCCGGGGCGCGCATCGCGCGAACCCGGAATCTCGAGATTCCGGGTTCAACGCTGCGCGTTGCCCCGGAATGACGGTGACAATCAATAATGCCCGAATGCGACCGGGCGGAACGCCTGCAGCAATTGCTGGTCGAGCTTGGCGCCCATGTCTTCCATCATCGCGAACGCCTTGGCGTGGGTGAACTGCAGCCGGTAGGCGCGCCTCTCCACCAGCGCGGCGTAGATGTCGACAATGGTGGTGACCCGCACGATGTCGCTGATCTGGCCGCCGTGGAGACCATTCGGATAGCCGGAGCCGTCCAGCATCTCATGATGGTGCAGCACCACGTCGAGCATTTCAGGCGGAAAGCCGCCCTGGACCAAGAGCGCCTCGTAGCCGCGCCGCGGATGCTCGCGCATCTCGGCCATCTCGTCCGCCGTCAATTCGGTCGGCTTGTCCAGGATCGAGGTCGGGATGAACGCCTTGCCGACATCGTGCAGCAGCGCCGCGCGGGCAAGGCGGCGCTGGTCGTCCTCGCGCATGCCGAGGTGCTGCGCGAACGCCACCGCAAAACCGGTCACGAACAGGCAATGGCGATAGGTGTCGGTGTGATGGCAGCCGACCATGGTCAGCCATTCGCGCAAGGATGAGTGCTTGATCGCCTTCAGGATCTTGCGCTCGGCGGCGACGATGTCGCTGAATTGCAGGGGCACGCCGGCCGGCAGCTTTTCGAACATCTTGACCATCACCGCATGCGCCGCCTCGACGCCGCGGTTCAGCGCCTTGCCGCGATCGGTTTCATCGTAGCCGTCTGCGTCCGGAAACGCGGCGCGGATGCGCTGCAACAGTCCGGCAGCGTCGAACGGACGCGAGATCGTGTCGGTGGCCCCGAGCGCCCAGGCCTGCATGGTAGCGTGGTGCAATGCGTCCTGCAGCACGAACAGCCGCGGCATCTCGCGATAGGCTTCCGTCCTGAGCTTGTTGCGCACGAGCTGCACGCTCTCGGGCGAACGCAGGTTGATGTCGACCACGATGCCCGAAAGATTATCCGCGGGCTTCTCGGGAATCTCCGCGGTCGAGATGGTGTCGACCTCGCCGACGGACCGCAAAATTCTGGCCAGCTCGCTGCTTTGGTCGCCTCGATCCGACGCCAGCAACAAGCGGCGTCTTAGCGAATTCTTGTTGGCTAACGCTGTCATGAAATCCTTGGGCGTTCGCAATGACGATCGACAACCCAGGCTAGCCGAGAATGGGTTCCCTGCGGCTTAATAGGCGTGATGAACAGCGGTCTAGGCCGTGTGGACTCTTGGGATTCTCAAATCAGATTGAACGTGATTCAAGGCTTTCTTTTAGGAGGAAGCCT
>NZ_JBEGDB010000404.1:0-5389 GCF_043638955.1 Bradyrhizobium sp. 31Argb
TTGAGATTTCGACAACCTCATTCTGGCACAACTGATGCCGTAGGGGGCCGTCCACCCCATCAACCACAGGATTGCGTTGTGGCGCGAGCTGCCGATCGCCGGTCTTCGCCAAATGACTTCCTGTGGTTATGGGTCCCGGATCAGCGCTCACTTCGTTCGCTTGTCCGGGACGACACCGTGTGTGAGGCAACATGGACGCCCGCGACGTCATCAAGATCGGCGTGAGTGCCGAGCGCACGCTTGTGGTGCCGCCCGAGCGCACCGTCGGGCATTTCGTGCCTGGCATGCCGATGGTCTACGCCACGCCGATGATGATCCTGGAAATGGAAATGGCCTCGGGCGATGCGATCCGCGGCAACCTGCAGCCCGGCTGGGTCACCGTGGGCACCGAGGTCGACATCCGCCATCTCTGGGCTGCGCCCGTGGGCGCCCTGGTGCGCACCACCGCAAAAGTCATCGCGGTCGAACGCCGCGTGATCCGCTTCGAGGTGCAGGCTTTCCACGGTGAGCGCAAGATCGGCGACGGCCGCCACGCCCGCGGCCTGGTCAATGTCGAGAGTTTTACCAGGCGGATCGCGGAGCAGTGAATCCGGTAGGGTGGGCAAAGCGCAGCGTGCCCACCATCCACGTTCCGCTCGTGATGGTGGGCACGCTGCGCTTTGCCCACCCTACAAAGCTTGGCTACTTCGCCAATTCCTTCGATCGCTTTGTCGCGGCTGCAATCGCGCGGATCATCAGTGGGCGCAGCCCGTCGGTCGCCATCAGCACGTCCAGCGCAGCGGCGGTGGTGCCGCCGGGCGAGGTGACGTTCTGACGCAGGGTCGCCGCCGGCAAGTCCGAGCGGTGCAGCAATTCGCCGGAGCCCGAGACGGTCGCGCGCGCCAGCTTGGTGGCGAGGTCTTCCGGCAATCCGGCCTCGACACCGGCGCGCGCGAGCTCTTCGGCGAGCAGGAACACATAGGCCGGACCGGAGCCGGAGACCGCGGTCACGGCGTCCATCAGGCCCTCGTCGTCGACCCATTCCACCGTGCCGGTTGCGCGCAGCAGCGCATCCGCAGTCGCACGCTGCGCGGCGCTGACATTGTTAGCGGCGACCGCGACCGTGATGCCGCGGCCGATCGAGGCCGGCGTGTTCGGCATCGCGCGCACCACCGCGCTGCCGCAGACTTCCTCGAGCGAGGCGATGGTGGTTCCGGCCATGATCGAGACGACAAGCGTCGATGGCGCGACCAGCGACTTGAGCGCGGCGCCGGCATCCCGGAACGATTGCGGCTTGACCGCGACCACCAGCGCGTCGACGTGGCCTGCGTCTTTGGGATTGAGACGGACGCCCTTGGTGGCCAGCGCACCGATCTCGGCCGAAGGCTGCGGGTCGATCACGGCGACGCGCGAGGCATCGAGGCCTCCGGCGAGCCAGCCGGTCAGCATCGCCCCACCCATCTTGCCCGCGCCGGCAAGCGCGACGGTGCCGGTGATATTTTGCAAGGTGTTGTTGCTCAAGGGCGCCACCACTGTCGTCCCGGCGCAGGCCGGGACCCATAACCACAGGCGGTTTTAGTAAGGTGCAGGACGCGCGACAAGCGCTTTAGCTCAAACGGCGAGATCACGCGGTATGGGTCCCGGCTCAAGGCCGGGACGACGGCAACTCCGCGGATGCGGCGTGTTCCTTAAGCCTCGCCCTCGGTGTCGAACATCGCGGCGCTCATCGCCTCCTGTGCGGTCTTGCCGGCCCACACCACGAACTGAAACGCCGGGTAGTAGCGCTCGCAGGCATGGATGGCGCCGACCAGCATGCTCTCGCATTGCGCGGTCGATGCGTTCAACCCGCCGGGCAGCACCAGCGCCTGGCGATGCATGATCATGCCGGTGTGGGTCCAGAGATCGAAATGGCCGATCCACAATTGCTCGTTGATGGCGGCGATCAGCCGCTGCGCTTCGGGACGGCGCGCCGGTGGAATCTTCATGTCGAAGGCGCACGCCAGATGCAGCGCCTCGATCTCGCTCATCCAGGTGAAGGAGAGCTGATAGTCGGTCCAGTCGCCTTTGGAGACGATCGTGACCTCGTCGCCAGCGCGCTCGAACGCCCAGTTGTTATCGGCCGCAATGTCTTCGACCACCGCAAGTGGATGGTTCTCGGAATCGATTATGCCTTCGAGGAGGGACATGCCGTCTCGACCCTTGTTCTTCTGACTTTCTTGGTACGCATCCGGAAGGCCGGCCTGCACCAGATAACGCATGGTTGCCGACTGCAGGCCCCCGTGGCCTTCCCGATCGCTCCGAGGCTTGCCAGGATGAAGTGATGTGATTTGCGGAATCCGCGCAACCGGGCCCCGAGTCCGTCCACAGCCAAAGGCGTGCTCGTCCACAGCTCATCGCCGCCACAATTATTAACGCGAGAACAAATCGGAATCGGATTTGCGCGATCGTCGCAATCGTTAACGCGCTCCGCGCGTTTCGGCCCGGGCGAGGGCACCTGAGAGTCGCCAAGCGGTCGTCGAGGCTCGCGCCGGGCACATGGGGAACATGCCGATTCGCCATGCCAAGGCGCTTGCCGCGTCCGTGGGTTTGGCAATAGCTTTGGGGCAGGTCGTCCATTCCGGGCGGCCGATGTTCTCAGGGCGGGGTGAAAGTCCCCACCGGCGGTAAGGGCCTGATGGCCCAAGCCCGCGAGCGCCTTTCTCCTCCCAGGAGGAAGGGTCAGCAGATTCGGTGCAATTCCGAAGCCGACGGTCAAAGTCCGGATGAAAGAGAACGGTTGCGGCAGCCTCGCCATCGCGCGTGGCTACAGTCGTTTTCCGTATGCCCTGATTCTGGTCCTGAAAGAGGAAAGCCATGAATCAGATGTTGCAAGACGCCGAAGTCCAAACTCCCGAAGCCGAGGAAGTCCAGTCGCCCGCGGGTGCCGCGCTGGCGACATCAGAGCCGCCGCCGGCGCCCACGCATCCGCGTTTCGCCAAGCCGCAGCGGGTTGCATTCGTGCAATCGTCCTGGCACCGCGACGTGGTGGAGGAATGCCGCATCGCCTTCCTCGCCGAGATGGAGGCGCGCCATGTCACCAATATCGACGTGTTCGAGGTGCCGGGCTCGTTCGAGATTCCATTGCACACGCAGATCCTCGCCAAGACGCGCCGCTACACGGCGATCGTCGCCGCGGGCCTCGTCGTCGATGGCGGCATCTACCGCCACGAATTCGTCGCCGACACCGTGATCAAGGCGCTGATGGACGTGCAGTTGCGCACGGAGGTGCCGGTGTTCTCGGCCGTGCTGACGCCGCAACAGTTCCACGAGACCGAGGTGCATTACGATTTCTTCCGCAAGCATTTCGCCATCAAGGGCGTCGAGGTCGCGGAAGCCTGCGCCAACACCCTGCACAGCCTGGAGCGCCTGCGCGGCCAGGTCGCCGCGGGGATCGTGGGGTAACGACCCGCCGTCATTCCGGGATGCGTGCGAAGCACGCAGGCCCGGAATCCATTGGGCCGCGTCTTCTGTGGTCAGATGGATTCCGGGCTCGCGCTGACGCGCGCCCCGGAATGACGAGGCTTGGGGATGTCTAGTCGAACAGGCTCGACACCGACTCTTCCGCGGCGGTGCGGGCGATCGCCTCGGAGATCAGGCCGGCGATCGAGAGGGTGCGGATGTTGGCGGAATTCCTCACCGCCTCGGTCGGCAGGATCGAGTCGGTGATAACGAGCTCTTTCAGCTTGGACGAGGCGATGCGGGCCGCGGCGCCGCCGGACAAGACGCCATGGGTGATATAGGCGAACACTTCCTTGGCGCCGTTGGCGATCAGGGCGTCGGCCGCATTCACCAGCGTGCCGCCGGAATCCACGATGTCGTCGACGAGGATGCAGGTGTAGCCGGCGACATCGCCGATCACGTTCATCACTTCGGACTCGCCCGGCCGCTCACGGCGCTTGTCGATGATGGCGAGCGGCGTGTTGATGCGCTTGGCGAGGCCGCGCGCGCGGACCACGCCGCCGACGTCGGGCGACACCACCATCACATTGCTCAGCGCGAAGCGCTCGCGGATATCGCGCACCATCACCGGCGAAGCGTAGAGATTGTCGGTCGGGATGTCGAAGAAGCCCTGGATCTGGCCGGCATGCAGGTCGAGCGTCATCACCCGGTCGGCGCCGGCATGGGTGATCAGGTTGGCGACCAGTTTCGCCGAGATCGGGGTACGCGAGCCTGACTTACGATCCTGCCGCGCATAGCCGAAATAGGGCACGACCGCCGTGATGCGGCGGGCGGAAGCCCGGCGCAGCGCGTCGGTGATGATCAGGAGTTCCATCAGGTGGTCGTTGGCCGGGAACGAGGTCGACTGCAGGATGAAGACATCGGAGCCGCGGACGTTTTCCTGGATCTCGACGAAGATCTCCATATCGGCGAAGCGCCGGACCACCGCCTTGGTCAAGGACATCCCGAGCCCGTCGGCGATCTCTTGTGCCAGCACGGGATTGGAATTGCCAGCTACCAGCTTGATCGCGCCGTTCTTGGCCGACATGGACGCTTCTCCCCGAGGTTTGCTCGATACCATGTCCAACATCTCAAGTACCTACAGAACCGGCGGGTTTCGATGCGCGACGAGATATCAGGCGAGGGGGGCAGCGGCAACCCGTCACACCCGTTATCCCGGCCAAAAAATGACAGCTTTTTGACTATCCCGAACGTTTAGTTAGCGCTGTAGCCGAGCGCCACGACCCCGGATTCTTCCGGTGCGGGCGCGCTCGCGACCGCGGGTCCCTGCCGGCTGGGCGTGGAGGCCGGCGCAGGCGCATCGGTCGGGCCGCCATTGATCATGGTGCTGAGGCCGCTCAAGCCGGCTTGTGCGATCTTGCGCAGGACCAGGTCGTCGGCGGCAGCCCAGGCGTCACGGCCGGACTTGCCGGCCGGTTCTTCGCCGGAGAGTCGCAGGGCGCGCTGCTGGTTGGCATCATAGACGTCCCAGACCCAGGCGATGACGGTCTTGCCGCGCACGACTTGCGCCGAGAGATAGCCGCGCACGCGGTAGGCGGCCGCGCCTTCGCGCGAGACGATCGCGAGGTCGCGGAGTTTGGATTCGCTGTCCAGCACACCCACCATGCGGTCGAACACCTGCGGCGGCGGGCCGTCGATCGATTCGAACGCGATTGTCGATCCATTGCCGCCGCTCCCCGCCATCGCATAGGCATTGCTCGCCGCGCCGCCATTGGCGCAGCCGCCGAGCGCGCAAGCCGCAATCAGCAACGTTGCGGCCAACGCGGCGCGCGCAATTCGGGAAAGGGTGACGATGGTGTCGCTCATCATCACCCCGATATCGTTAAAATACGTTAAGGTCTAGGCCGTGTGGACTCTTGGGATTCTCAAATCAGATTGAACGTGATTCAAGGCTTTCTTTTAGGAGGAAGCC